>NZ_JAOECR010000040.1:0-48284 GCF_029836955.1 Stenotrophomonas sp. GD04054
GTTGTCGTACGGGCTGTCGCAGGATTGGCCCTGCATGCGGCAGTGGCGGGCGATGAAGTCGTTGTCGTTGCCGATCAGCAACAACACGTCGTTCGGGTGCTGCGGGTCCAGCGCTGGCAGCACGTCCATGGCTTCCCACTTTTCCGAGAGCAGCCCGGCATGCGGGCCGCGCTTGGTGTCCAGGTCAAGGCCGGCACGCGCCAGCTGCCGGCGGTCGAGCAGGTTCAGCAGTTCGTCGCTGCGTGCGGGCACGATGCCGTCCTTCAACACGGTGCCCGCCGGGTCGGCCAGCACCGAGGCCGTACCGGACTCATAGTTGCTTCCTGCCAGGTTGCTGGCATCGGCCACATCCACCAGCAGCACCGACTTGTAGACGATCGGGTCATCGCCGTCCTTGCCCAGACCGTTGCCATCGCGGGCCAGCAGCAGGAAGCGGTGGGCATCCAGTGCACGCAGCTCGCTCTGCGCGGCGGTACGGTCCAGCTTGCCCTTGCCGTCGTGTGCATAGGCGGGCAGGGCCATCACGTAATGGCCGATCGGTTGCTGCGGCGTCGGCGAGGCCGTCACGTCGTAGACCAGCACGCGGGTGTTGATGCGCCCGGCGGCGTTGCCTTTTGCGCTGTCCTGCAGCGTCGCGCTCTGAAGGGCCACGAACAGGCGGGTACCGTCGGGGGACAGGCCCATGCCTTCCACGCCCTGGTTGTTGCGGCGCCCAGTCTGCGGCGCCGCCAGCGAACCGAAGGCTGGCTTGCCATCGCGCTGCGGACGGATCGCCGGCGGCGCCACGATCACACCCTGCAGCTGGCCCTGTGCATCGAAGTAGTAGACGTTGGCGGTGTACTCATCGCCGATGTAGAAGTGACCATCGGCGGTGAACTGCAGCGATTCCGCATCCAGCGAGACCTTGCCCGCGCCTGCGCCGCTGGCCGGTGAGGGCAGCACCACATCGCGCTGGGTGATCGTGTGCTCACCCGGGTCGGCACCGGTGAACGGCTGCCCCTTGAAATCCTTAAGTACCACGCCCTTGTCGGGCACCATGCTCAGCGTGCCAAGCGCAGGCTTGCCCGGGGCAATGTCGATGCGCAGCTGCATGCGCTCCACGCGTCCAGCGTAGTCGTAGAACAGGCCGGCCTCGGGGTCGTTACGGCCGCGGTCGGGCAGTGTCCAGAGCACGCCTTCGTAGCCCTTGGTGGTGCGCTTCCAGGTGCCGGGCTGCACCGCCAGCGACGAGAACGAGCCCAGCGTGTCGCCGAGGAAGTCCACCGTGCCCGCGGGCAATCGCCCGGCGGCGACCAGGCCCTTGTCGACATAGGTACGACCGCCCAGCTGCAGGGTGCGCGGTGGTGCACCCGTTGCCTCATGCGGAGCGGAGTATCCGCTGGCGGAGAGGGTGGCCAGCAGCAGGGCGGTCGCGAGCATCGGTGGACTCCGGGTGGTCGATCAGAAGCGAAGGTCGATCGTACCGAACACCTGGCGCGGTGCCGAGGCATGGAACACGTACAGCTTGCCGGCCGGGTCGCTGGGTGCGAACACGCTCGAATCCAGGTTGCTGGCGTAGCGCTTGTTGGTCAGGTTGGTCACGTTGAACGACAGGCGCATGCCCTTGGCGAAGCCGACCTGCCCGAAGTCATAGCCACCGGCCAGATCGAATACGGTGAAGCCACCGAAGCCCTGGTCGTTGGTGTAGGTGTAGAAGCGCTCGCCGGTGTACTTGCCACGCAGGCTGGCGAACCAGCCGTTGTCGCGCCAGGTGATCTCGGTGGCCAGCAGCTGCTTGGGCGTGTCGGTCTGGATCTTGCCCTTGATCTGCTGCTCGACACCGGCCTGCACGTAGTTGGAGGCGTAGGTCGAACGGTTCAGCGAGGCCGAGGTGTACCAGCTGAAGTGCTCGTTCGGGGTCCACAGCACGGTCAGCTCGGCGCCGCGGCTGTCGACGCCGCCTACGTTGTAGAAGCGGTTGCCGCAGGTCGGACCCACCGGCTGGCGCGAATCACAGGGGTTGTACTGCAGCAGGCGGTTGTCGAAGCGCACGCTGTAGGCCGCGATCGAGGCCTGCAGGGTATCGGTGACGAAACGGTAACCGGCTTCGAGCGAGCGCGATTCCTCCGGCTTCAGGTTGCGCTGTGCGTTCCAGGTGGCCTGGCTGACCGCCTGCGGGCCCAGCTTGAAGCCACCCTGGAACATGGCGATGTTCTCGGCGTAGCTGGCGAAGAGCTCGTGGTGCTCGGCCAGGCGGAAGTTGGCACCAACGCTGGGCAGGAAATTCTTGCTGGCCTTCAACGAACCGGTGGCGAACTGGTTATTGGAGGTCGGCGAGATCGGCGTCTTCGCGTCGCCCGGCAGTGCCTGTGCATCGGAGGTGGCGTGCGGGCTCTTGGCGCCGAACTCCAGGGTCAGGCGGTCATCGAGCAGGCGCCAGGTATCTTTCAGGAAGAACTGATGGGTCTTCCAGCGCGTGCGCTGGGCGAACACGCCGACCTCGGAGGGCAGGGTGTTCATGCCGCTCAGGTCACGCGGGCCGTCCACGGCGGTCTGGTAGCGCTCGGCGCTGCTGGTGTTGCGCTCGTACCAGACGCCGCCTTCGATGCGGTGCGCGCCCAGCTCCCAGTCGAACGACAGCGTGCCGCCATCGCGGTCGATGGTGTAGATGGTGTTGCGGAAGATGATCGGAATCTCCTGCGCGGTGCCTTTGTTCGACCAAGCGCCGCTGTTCCAGTTGTGGCCTTCGCCGCGGTCATCGTGGTGGTAGGCCAGGGCGCGCAGGCTGAAGCCATCGGCCAGGAAGAAGTCGCCGGCCAGGTAGTACAGGTTATCGTCGCGCAGGATCTGCCCGGCGGTGAAGGCACCATCGGCATCCTTGTCCGGGCCGCTGCTGTCGCACTTCTTCGCATTGAAGCTGGCGGTGTTGCAGTAGGCCTTGGCCACGGCCTTGTTCCAGTCCGGCGCGTAGCCGCCCCAGTCCCAGCCCAGGCCGCGCGACATCTCGTCCTTGGACAGGTAGAAGTAGTCCGCCTGGGTGGTGCGCGAGGTATCGACGAAACCGGTGATCTGGCCGCGGCCAAAGTTCCACACGCCCTTGGCGTTGAACTGCTTGGTGGTGGATTTGTTGTAGGCGGTCTGGTCGTTCCAGAGGTCCGAGACCGCGTTCATGCCGGAAACATAGCCGGAGAAACCGTTGTACTCGCCGCTGTCCACGCGCACGAAGGTGCGGCGGTTGGCATCGCTGCCGAAGGTCTGCACCACGCGGCCACCCAACTCCTGGGCCGGGCGGTCAGAGGTATACGAGATGGTGCCGCCGAGGTTGCTGGTGGACGGCGTACCGAGGCTGCCGATGCCCACCGCCAGTTCCGCGCCGGCCATGTTCTCGCTGATCAGCGCACGGTTGATGGTCAGACCGTTGTAGTTGTTGTACGCGCCATCGCCCAGCGGCACGCCGTCGAGCGTGTAGCCGAGGCGGGTGGAGTTGAAGCCGCGCAGGCTGAGGGTCATCGACTGCTCGTTGGTGCCCAGCGCATCGGCCGACTGCGCGTTGACACCCGGAAGCAGGTTCAGCGTCTTCTGCAGGCTGGTGCCCGGCGGCAGGATGTCGAGGTTCTCGCGGGTGATGCGCTGCACCTGGCGCGCTTCACCGCTGCCGATCACCGAAACCGCATCGAGATCGGTGGCGGACGTGCCAGTGGAGGTCGGGGCAGCATCCTGCGCCCAGGCCGCGGGAGCGAGCGCGATCGACAGCGCAGCGGCCAACAAAGTCTTCGTCATGTTACGGACACTCAGGCAGGCACGAGCCACCGCACGGGCGCGGAGCTCATGGAGTTCAAAAGGGGAGACAAGCGATGCGACCGGTGGCGCTGCAGGCGTCGTGGGTCAACGTGAAAATGGTGCGCTAGACAGATGACTGTCTGGTGACACTGTCATTTGTGCTGGCAACTGGCCCGCGGCGCGGCGTCTCGTTGCACTCCAAACGGCCGGTTTACTGCATTGGTAGATGCCAACCTTGGTTGGCATGCGCAGCGTTGAATGGATGCTGCGCCACTCAGTTGTAAGAGTTCCGGCCCAGGTTGCCGTCAACAGCGTTGTTCTATCAAATCGAGTATGTGGGGCAGAAGTCTGTCGAAGGAGGCAAACTCTTCATAGACGTTATCGAACGCCACTTTGTCGCGGACTTGGTACAGGCCGGTTCCAGAGTCGAAGACATAGCAGTCCATATCACTCTCTCCGAGCTCTATATAGCCGTCCATGAATCCCTGGTCGCGTGCAAGGAGATTCATTTCCACCAACGCAAGGGCTGAGCCGCCATCGGAATAGGGGCGTGGAATGCTCGAGTAAAGGAATGCTCCCTCTGCTGCCAGACCGTCGTGGCTTGAAAGGAAGTCCAGATAGGACTCCGGCAGGGCGATGCCAAGCGTAGAAAGCGCCAAGCTCTGGAGGGCTTCGATGCTGGAACGTCCAAGTGAAGGGCCAAGGTACATCTCGGCTTTGCTGAGAGCCGCGCGGAGCTTGAGAAGTCTGGCTTCTATTGAAGGCTGCATCTGCTGAGGTTGGAGCTCACGGGCGAGGGTATCAGGCAGACATTGGCGGGATTCATCACCCGACGTCAATTCAAGGCGTTCCAGACAGGTCAAGCCAGTCAATCAATGACGCGATTGGCAATCGGCGTCGATTGGGCAGCAGCGCGGCTGGGAATCGAAAAGCGCCAACCAAGGTTGGCGTCTACCAGGAGCGCGGAACAGGATTGTCGTATCCAGGGGTGCCGAACGGGGGCGGCGCCAACGCGCGATCAACCCGCGTTGCGCGGCTTGCGCGTGCGCTTCGGCTTCGCGGTGTCGCCGCTGGCGGCGCCATCCTGCAGCGCCTGCAGCCAGGACAGGGTGTCCACGTAGTCGATGAAATGCCGCAGGTAGCCAGGGCTGGTCGCCTGCATCGTATCCAGCATGCGTTGCACCAGCACCGCCGAGTTCAGCGGGCCGCCATCGGCGGGGGCTTCGGTGCGCAGTGAGCGGCGCACCTGCAGTTCGCTGCGCAGCTCCGACCACTCGCGTTGCACCTGCTGCAGCATCGGTACCTGCGGGTAATGCGGCAGCGAACGCGATCCCGCATCGAGATCGCGCACCAGTGCGCGCAGGCCCTCCAGTGCGGGCGGCTTACTTGGCATCCGGGGCCCTGGGCTTGGGAATCGGCGCGATTTCCACGCGACGGTTGCGCGCGCGGCCATCTTCGCTGGCATTGGAGCTGACCGGCTGCTCGCTGCCGAACGCGGCGGCGAATACGGCGTCGGCCGGTACGCCGTCGGCGATCAGGGTGCGGGTCACGGTCAGCGACCGCTGCGCGGACAGCTCCCAGTTGTCGGCGAAACGCCGGTTGCCTTCGCGTACCGGCGCGTCATCGGTGAAGCCGCTGACCATCAGGATCTCTTCGCGCGTGCCCAGGTAGGCGGCCAGCGGCGCGGCCAGGCTGCGCAGCAGCTCCTGGCCTTCCGGCTGCAGCTGGTCCGAGTTCAGTGCGAACAGCACGCTGCCACTGATGCCGATGCGGCCATCCACCAGCGTCACGCGACCGGCGGCGAGCGGGCCGGCCAGCGCCTGTTCCAGCGTCTGCAGGCGCTTGGCTTCGGCCTGGCGCTGCTTCACTTCCTGGTCCAGCCGCTGCGACAGCTCCAGCTGCACGGCGACCACGCCAACCAGGATCAGCACGAACGCGCCCAGCAGCACCGACATCAGGTCGCCAAAGGCGGCCCAGATCGGGGCGTGCGAACCGCCGTCGACCTCCAGCTCGTCGCTCATGCGCTGCCGGCCTTGCCGCGGCGCGCGGCCAGCTGCTGCAGTTCTTCCATCACCTGCTTCTGCGACAGCAGGCTGAGGTCGACCACCTCGCGCGCCTGCGCCACGTAGTAGGCCAGCTGCTCGTCGCTGCGGGCCAGCGAGGCATCCAGTGCGCCGCCGATCTGTTCGAGGCGGCCGGACAGCTCGGTGGAGGCGCTGCCGAACTGCGCAACCGCATCGCCGAAGGCGCCAGCCAGCTGGCCGACGTCACCGGCGCTGCCGCTGAGCGCTGCGGCAATGCCATCCAGCTTGCCGGTCTCGGCGGCGATATGATCAGTGAAGCGGTTGCCGACGCGTTCCAGCAGCTCGGCCGAACCGCCGACCAGCGCGTCCACCGCGGTGCGCTGCTCGTGCGAAGCATGGTTGATCGCATCCAGCAGGGTCTGCACGGTGGCCAGCAGGCGTCCGCGCTCCTCCAGCATCGCGTTGTCACGCACCAGGCTCTCGGACAGCGTGCTGCGCAGCTCGTTGATGACGTCGGCAGCGGCCTTGGGCGCTGCGGCGGCGGTCTGCAGCAGGGTGGACACTTCGGCCAACGTGGCGCTGGCCTGTGCGCGACCGTTCTCGCCGATCTGCTGTGCGGTCTCCGCCAGCGTGTCGCAGACGCGCTGCTGCTGCGCGGCCAGGCGTTCGCCATTGGCCTGCAGGCGCTCGGCCAGCTCGGTGGAAACGTGCTGCAGAGCATCGCTCCAGCGCTGCAGGCGCTGTTCGTCGCCGGCCTGCAGCTGTGCCTGCAGGGCGGCGTGGGCCTGCTGCAACTCGGCGCTGACCGCGTCCCAGCGCGCCTGGCGTTGCTGCTCGCGGCTGTCCAGGCTGGCCTGCAGTTCGGCGTGCGCGGTCGCGGCGGCGGCCTGCGCGGCCTGCCACTGCTGCGAGCGCTGCTCTTCATGATCCTGCAGCAGCGACTGACTGGCGCTGTGATGCTGTTCCAGTGCCTGCAGCAGCGCCTGCGCACGCGCGTCCAGATGCTCGCTGGTGGCCAGCAATGCCTGCTGCTGGCGTTCGACCAGCGCGGTATTCAACGCCTGCTGCTGTTCGGCGGCGGCGCGCCAGGTCTCGGCATTGCCGCTGGCATCGGCCTGCAGGCGCTCGCCGATGCGTGTCACCAGTGCTTCGGCCTGCGTGCCCTGGCCATCGCTGAAGGCCTGCAGGTGCTGACGCAGATCACTCACCAGTGCCTGCTGTGTCTGGCTCTGTTCACTCAACGCCTTGGCCCAGCTGGCTTCGGTGGCGGCGCGGCTGCGCTCGAAGCCTTCGCTCAGGCCAGACAACTGTTGCTGCACCGCCTGCTCGACACGGGCATGCAGCGCCTCACCATGGTGGGCCAGTCCGGCCAGGGTGGTCTCGGCCATCGGCTGCAGCGCGCCACCGATGGCGGCGGCGCTGGCCTCGGCACCCTCGCGCAGCGATTGCTGCAGCGAGACGGCCAGGCGTTCCTGCAGCGCCTGGCTCTGGGTCAGGAACTCGGCCTGGCCGGCCAGCAGGCGCTCATTGGCGGCCGCACTGTGCTGTTCGAAGGCGCTGGTCATCGCCTGCAGGCGGTCGACCAGCGCCGGCAGCGCGGCGGACTGTGCCTGCAGCAGTCGCAGCGACTCGGCGCGCTGCCAGGCCTGCGAGTACGGGTGCAGGTCGCCGGCAATGGCACGGTCCAGCTGCTGCACGGCCTGCAGGCGGTCACGGCGCAGCAGCGCCGCCAGCAGGCCGAGCATGGCCGAACTGGCAACACCGGCGATCGAGGTGCCGAACGCCACCGCCAAGCCCTGCACCGGCGAGGCCAGCGAGCCGCGGATGGCGGCCATGTCGGTCGCGCTCTGCAGGGCCAGGCCAGTGCCGCGCAGCGTGTCCATCATGCCCAGCAGGGTGCCGAGCATGCCCAGCAGCACCAGCAGTCCAACCAGATAGGGGGTCAGCACCGGCGCGGGCAGGGCGGTGCGCTCGCCTTCCACGCGCAGGCGCACGGCGTTGCGCAGGCCCATCGGCACGCGCTCCAGCCAGGGGGCAAGGCTTTCCTTCGCGCTGGACAGGTCACTCAGCGCGCTGCGCAGGCCGTTGCTGGCCTGCCGATAGCGGTACAGCTCCACGCCACCGGCGATGTAGCAGGCCGCGATGATTGCCGCCACCGCTGCACCCAGCGGATGCACCGAAACGTAGCCAATGCCGATCCAGCACACGGCCAGCAGGCCGACAAGGAAAACAACGACATGGAAAGCAGTTCTGGACATGGTGTTCCGGTCAGTGGGAGCGCAGGGCGTCTTGCAGCCCTTCGATCGGGTGGAAGCGCAGCTGCAGCTCGGCAAGCAGCAGGATGCGCATGTCATGGCGGAAGGCCGCGCGCCAGCCGGGCTGGCCGTGCACGCGTTCAAAACGGGCGCCGAGCACCGCCGGCGCAGTGGCCAGCAGGCTGTGCTCGCGCGGGGTGAGGGTCTGTTCCATCACTGCATCAACTTCGGCCAGCCGTGCCAGCTCGGGTGAAACCTGCACCAGCTGGTCGCGCAGGCGGCCGCGCAGGCGCCCGGTGGCGGTCTGGATGGCCTGCTGCAGCACCCGGTAGCGCTGGCGCAGCGAGGCGAAGTTGGGTGCGGCGGCGGCTTCGGCCAGGTCCAGCAGGCGCTCGGCCTCGGCATCCTCACTGATCGAGGCCAGCAGGCTGGCATGGGCCTGGGCACAGTCGCCCAGCACATCCTCGGCGGCTTCGGTGGCCTGACCCGGCTCGGGCAGGCGTCCGCCGAGCGCCCCGGACAGGGCCACGGCACGGCTCCAGTCCACCCACTGGCCGAGGCGATCGGTCAGGGCGGGACTGCTGGCCGGCATCGCGCCGTCGCTGAGACGGGCGAGCAGGCGGAGGAATTCCGGTCCACCCAGGACCGGCTGCGCTGCGTTCGCCATCAAGGGGTGAGGGGCCAAAAACCGTTGATTTTACAACCAGATGACCCGGCCTGGATGAAGGCGGGGCCGGGGGAGGGGACCCGCAGGCGCGACAAGGCTTAGAATGACCGGCTGCACCCATCCCGTTCGACCCTTGGAGTACCCAATGACTGTTGCGCAGTTCTACCCGATCGGCACCCCCGGACAGCCCTGGGGCGACGCGGAACGCGCACAGTGGCGGGCCCGCCAGCAGCGCCAGCGCAGCTACCACGACGACGTGGTGGCCGCCCTTGAACGCCTGGACGACAGCTTCGATGTGATCCAGTACGGTCAGCTGGACTATGCACCTGACCATTACCCGCTGTTCGCCGTGGTCAACCACGACTGGAACCCGGCGCTGCCGACCGCGCTGATCACCGGTGGCGTGCATGGCTACGAGACCAGCGGCGTGCACGGCGCGCTGCAGTTCCTGGAACAGCAGGCCGAGCGTTACCTGGGCCGGCTGAACCTGATCGTGGCGCCGTGCGTCAGCCCGTGGGGCTACGAGCGCATCCAGCGCTGGAACCCGGATGCGATCGACCCGAACCGCAGCTTCCGTGACGGTGGCCAGATCGAGGAAGCCGCCGCGCTGATGCGCTGGGTGGCCGAGCGCAAGCCGAACCTGCTGGTGCACCTGGACCTGCACGAGACCACCGACAGCGACCTGCAGGAGTTCGATCCGGCGCGCTGCGCCCGCGACGGCAAGCCGTTCGAGCGCGACACCATTCCGGATGGCTTCTACGTGATCGGCAACAGTGAAGATCCGCAGGCCGAGTTCCAGAAGGCCCTGATCGCCGCAGTGGCGCCCATCACCCACATCGCCCCGGCAGACGCCGAAGGCAACCTGGTCGGCCTGCCGCTGCAGTCGCCAGGCGTGGTCTGGGGTGAGTCGCGTTCGATCGGCGCCTGCGCCGGCTTCAGCGACGCGCGCTTTGCCACCACCACCGAGGTCTACCCGGACAGCCCGCGTACCAACCCGCAGGAATGCAATGATGCGCAGGTGGCGGCGGTGTGCGCAGGCCTGGATTTCGCCCTGACGAAGTAAGGCACGTGGGTGTGCAAGCGGACCCGGCAGGTTCCTGCACGATGCGCCGGGTCATAGGATCGATTGTCGGGTTACGATCGGGCGATGACCACGATCAAGATTCTGCTCCGGCCATCACTCGTATCGGTCCTGGTGGCGACGACCGCACTCGGTGGATGCAAGCTGTCGGCGCTCGATCTGACGCCGCCGCGGGTGATCCAGCTGTCCTGCAGCAGCACAAGCGCCACGCCCCAGGCGCCGATGGTGTTGATCCTGGACTCCGGCCAGGCGTCGGTGGTCTGGGTCAACCGTCCGAGCGCGCGCGCGGGCAGGCTGGAGGTGGAGGCAAACGTGTATCGGCTGGATTTTCCGCCGGTCGCTGGCGCGGGCAGGCTGCAGGCGGTGATCAACCGCTACGACGGTAGAATGGCGTTGAGCGGGCCCGGCACAGATGTGGCCGGCGCTGGCCAGCCGCAGATGTCCTGTGAGGTACAGCCTGTGCAGCCCAAGGTATGAACATGCCCGATACATCGTCTGATCTGATTGCCGTGCTTACCGGCGACCTGGTCAAGTCCACGGAGATGGACGCGGCCACCATTGATGACGTCCGTGAAGTGATTTCCGTTGCCGTGGCCCAGGCCATGGAGTGGCCTTTGCCGGGCATTGTCGGCCCCGAGTTCTACCGGGGCGATGCCTGGCAGCTGGCGGTCACCCAGCCGCACGGTTTCCTGAGGTTGGCGACCTGGATCAAGGCCAAGCTTGCCGCATCGGAGTCGCGGGCGCGCACGCGGATCGCGATTGGACTGGGTACGGTAGAGGCATTGGACCGGAAGGCGGTGTCGCGTTCGCTGGGTGAGGCATTCGTGCTGTCCGGTCGGTTGCTTGAATCCATGGGGCGCACGCAGGACATGGACGTAGCCCTGCCAGTACAACGGGAGGATCTGTACTGGTTACCGGCAGTGGTGTCTGCCTGCGATGTTATTGTCGCGCGCTGGACACGCAGTCAGGCTGAGGTGGCGTCGTTGTTTCTGATCCCCGATGCCCCCTCGCAGTTGGAAGCTGCCAATGCGTTGAACCGGCACCGGCAATCGGTGAACCGGGTCTATCACGATGCTGGCGTCTTTGCCTTGCTGGCGCTGATCACCGCGGCTGAACGTGCACTGATGCAGCCGTACGGGAGCGTTCACGGTTCTGGAAAAGCAACTAAATAGCGTTGCTTTGGCTTAAGCAACTAAATTTCGTTGCTTTTCGCGGCGACTTGGCTATCGCGAAGCGAGCCACAGGAAGGACTCACAGGCAGAAAGGACATGCTTGAAACGCTGCTCGTACTGTTGACCGCTCACCTTGTCGCCGATTTCGTGCTGCAGACCACGAAGATGATCGCGCGCAAGCAGGAACTGCATGGCCTGCTGCTGCACGTAGCAGTGGTGCTGCTCGTCATCGCCGCGCTGACCGGTTCAATCAACCCATGGGTCTATCTCATCATCGGTTTCAGCCATGCGGTGATGGACTGGATCAAGTTGCATTGGCTCCCCGATGGCGTGCACGCATTCGTCATTGACCAGTTGGTGCATATCGCCTTCATCGTGTTGATCGCGTTGATGTTCCCTCACGTTGCCCGCGATGGCTGGTACGGGATGATCCCGACCCAGGTCCAACTGTTGATGTATCAGGGCATGTCGATCGCGAGCGGCTTGATCCTGGTGGTCAACGTCGGCGGCGTCCTGGTGGAGAAGCTGCTTGCGCCGTTCACGGCAGGACTCAATATGGGAAGCGCCGAATCGGCGCCTACGACCGCAGCCGTGCAGAGCGACGATCACAAGGGCATGCAGACCGCAGGGCGCTATATCGGGCGGCTGGAAAGGGGCCTGATCTTCATGTTCCTGCTGCTGGGCCAGCCGGAGGGCGTGGGGTTGATGCTGGCCGCCAAATCGGTGCTGCGCTTCGCCGACCGGCAGGCGCGGGCACACACCGAATATGTGATCATCGGTACCATGCTCAGCTTCGGTTGGGCCATCGCCGCAACCATGTTGACCAAGCTCGCCATCTCGCATTGGCGCTAGCGGCTGCGGCGTTGTGGCGCCGGGCCATGCATGGTGGGTCGGGCGCGAGCTAACCCAGCAGGATCATGCCCCACACCGTGCCGACCATCAGCAGTGCGGTGGTCTGGGCCGCGCTGCCCATGTCCTTGGCGTTCTTGGACAGTGGGTGGTGGTCAAGCGAGATGCGGTCGACCACCGCTTCGATGGCCGAGTTCAGCAGCTCCACCAGCAGGCTGATGAAGCAGACCGCCAGCACCACGGCGCGTTCGACTCGGCTGATGTCCAGCAGGAACGCGGTGGCGATCAGCAGCGCATGCAGCAGCAACAGCTGCCGGAAGGCCGCTTCGCCACGGAAGGTGGCGATGAAGCCGTCGCGCGAATGGATCAGCGTGTAGAAGATGCGGCGAAGGCCGGTCTTGCCATGCGGGTACTTGCCGCTGTCCTTGGGGGAGGGTGGCTGCATGCCGGTCCTGCCATGAAGTGATCTCACGACAGGATGTGCAGGCGGGCGTCGGGAAAGCGTCGGACGCCCGTTGGATTTTCCTTCAGCCGGCCTGGCGCTGCGCCTGGATGGTCTGGTCGAGGGCATCCAGATCGTCCGTCGGCGAGGCCAGCCATGCCGGGTACGCCTCGGTCTCGACGAAGGCGGAGGATCGCAGCACATCATCGAACGCCGGATTGTCCTTCTCCGGGTGGCGCAGCAGGCCGGACATCAGCCCGCAGATGCGGACGGCCGCCTGGAAGGCGCCCTGCAGAGAACCGGCCGGCTCGGTGACCGTGTTGAGGAAGGCCGCATAGGCCGGGCCATCGAACACGAAATCCTCGCGGTTCTTGAATGCTTCGCCGCTGAGGTTGGTTTCGCCGGAGACGTGCCGGGAGAATCCCCAGGACCAGATGTCGAGGAAGCGCAGGTCATCCAGCATCCGGCGCGCATCGTCATTCAGTGGAACGGCGCCGGACAGGGCGTGCTCCAGCGTGGCCGCTGCGAACGGCTCGGTGCCCTGGTGGGCCAGGAAATCGCTCAGGCAGCGCAGTGCAGCGGGATGATGCGGGTCCAGTTGCAGCGCACGGTAGATCACGCGGGCGCCTTCCACGTGACGGCCCTGGGCGATGAAGATGTTGAGCGCGTGGTGGGCGAGCTGGTCGGCGTTGAGGTCGGCAATCCGGGTCATCGGGTCTGGCTGGCATGGACGAACGGTGGGCACCAGTCTGACAGATCACTCATTCGGCCGGGCTGCGTGAATCGCGCATCGAATAGATCACCGAGAAGATCTTCCAGCCCTGTTCGGTGCGGATCAGCTGCCACATTTCCTTGCCCCAGTTGGTCTTCACTCCATCGTCGTGGAAGCTGTAGTCAAACGACACCGAGGCCACATCGCCATCCGTTTCGATCTTCGTGTTGGAGAATGTCTCCTCCTTCGGTTTCGGCGAGGCAACAGCCCCGTCGATCAGCGCGATGAAGTTGTTGGCGGGAATCTGCCGTGCCTTGATCGCATCGGGCTTGGCCTTGCGGATGTCCTGCAGGCGCACATCCTCGGAAACATACTGCCAGCCGATGTCTTCCGGTTTGTCCGAGAAGAACAGGCCCATGCAGGTCGGCTTGTCCTTGTTGATCAGCGAGGTGCGGAAGGATTCGACAACCTGTTCGATGGCTTTTTCATCGGCTGGACTGTGGGCTGGACTGTTGTTGCCGGCATGGCCTGGCGAGGCTGACAGCAGAAGCGCGAGGAGGGCGAGTGGTGCTCTTGATGTCTGCATCTGCAGCTTCCGGGGACAAGGGGATGCTGCCGGGACGTTTCGTCACATCAGTGCCCCGGCGCATCCCCTCATTCAGCGATGCAGCGCGTCGATGATCAAGCCGGTGGCGATCTCCACCAACAGGTACTCGTTATCGGACTGGCGCACCCAGCGCCGGTCGCGGCCCGGCTCGCGCAGGTGATAGCGCGCGTAGTCGTCCACCCAGTAGCGGCGGTCCACTTCCGCCAATGGCAGGCGCTCGCCGCGACGCCAGGCCTTCTTCTGCCAGCCTGGCGGCGGTGCATCACGGTTGTGCGGGCCACCGGCGTGCGGCGGTGGCCCGTTGCCGCGCGCATGGTGCGGCGGATCAGCGAAGGCGGGTGCCGCGGCCAGCGCGGCAGCCGTGGTCAACGCAATGGCGAACAAGCGTGAAGTGTTCATCGCAACCTCGGGGCCTTGCCGCTGCATGCGGCGTGGTGCTGCGGAGTATGGATCAAGGAATGTGAACGGACTTCTGAACTGTCACCTTCGCAGCAGGGCGTTTTCCACTGCGCTGCAACTGGCGGCTCGGGCGCGACGCCGCCGCCTCAGGCATGGCCGCCTCAAACGCGCTCGCGTGCCTCATACCAGTCGCGTGACCGGTTCACGATCTTCACCACCGAAAGCATCACGGGCACTTCAATCAGCACCCCCACCACCGTAGCCAGCGCCGCGCCGGAGTGGACACCGAACAGGCCCACGGCCGTCGCAACCGCCAGTTCGAAGAAGTTGCTGGCGCCGATCAGTGCCGACGGCCCGGCCACACAGTGCGCCACACCCAAGCGCCGGTTGAGCAGGTAGGCCAGGCCGGAGGTGAAATAGACCTGGATCAGGATCGGGACCGCGATCAACGCAATCACCAGCGGCTGCTGCACGATCTGCCGGCCCTGGAACCCGAACAGCAGCACCAGCGTCAGCAGCAGCGCCGACAGTGACAGTGGCCCCAGCCTGCGCAGCGCCGTCTGCAGCCCGGATTCGCCATGGCGCGACAGGATCCAGCGCCGCAGCAATGCGGCCACCAGTACCGGAACCACGATGTACAGGCCGACCGACAGCAGCAACGTATCCCACGGTACGGTGATGGCCGACAGCCCCAGCAGCAGCGCCACCACCGGCGCATAGGCCACCACCATGATCGCGTCGTTCAGTGCCACCTGGCTCAGTGTGAAGTTGGCATCGCCGCGACACAGATTGCTCCACACGAACACCATGGCCGTGCAAGGCGCGGCGGCCAGCAGGATCAGGCCGGCGATATAGCTCTCGATCTGGTCGGCGGGCAGCCAGTCCGCAAAGACGTGGCGCAGGAAGAGCCAGCCCAGCAGCGCCATCGAGAACGGCTTCACCGCCCAGTTGATGAACAGCGTCACCCCGATGCCTTTCCAGTGCTGCCCCAGCTGGCGCATCGCACCGAAATCCACCCTCAGCAGCATCGGAATGATCATCAGCCAGATCAGCACCGCCACCGGAAGGTTGACCTTGGCCACTTCAGCCGCCGCCAGGGAGGCGAAAGCACCTGGCAGGAAGTGCCCGAGCAGCGTGCCGACGATGATGCACAGCGCGACCCAGAGCGTCAGGTGGCGCTCGAACAGGCCCATGGGTGCCGCTGTGCTCATGGCGTGCGCGCTGCCGGCAGCAGATGGCCGATCTGGTCCAGCGCCTGCTGCAGCATTCCTCGGTCTTGCCACACGTGCCCGGGCAGCGCCAGCAGGGCCTGCACGCGTGCCTTCACGATGGCATGCGCATGGGCGAAGGCGGCAGCCTTGTCGGCATCGCTGCCCTCTACCTCGGCCGGGTCCGGCAGGCCCCAATGGCTGCGGATGAAATCACCGAGCACCACCGGGCAGGCTTCCGCTGCCGCCGCACCGCAGACGGTGATCACCAGATCCATGGGGGCGGCATCAGCGAACTCATCCCAGGATTTGCTACGCAGTCCCGCGACCGGCATGCCTTCGGCGCGAAGCTGTGCAAGCGCGAACGGATTGACCTGGCCGGTCGGGTGGCTGCCGGCACTGTAGGCCGTGAAGCGGCCGCCGCCCCATGCGCGCAGGGTGGCTTCGGCCAGCACACTGCGGGCGCTGTTGCCGGTGCAGAGAAACAGGATGGAGCGGGACATGATGGCGTTTCCGAGTCAGCAGCTGCAGGGATTGCCCAACGGCGCGCACTGTTCGCTGGGCGAACCGGCGCAGCAGTTGTGCGTGAGGTACTCGATCAGGCCGGTCATTGCGCTGAAGTTCGCGCGGTAGCAGACGTGGCGGCCCTGGCTCTCGCTCTCGACCAGGCCAGCCTGTACCAGCTCCTTCAGGTGGAAGCTGAGGGTGGCGGGAGGAACCTGGAGGGCTGTGGCGATGTCGCCGGCCATGCGACCGGCCGGGCCGGCTTCGACCAGCAGGCGGAAGGCTGCCAGGCGGGTGGCGTGGCCGAGCGCGGTGAGCGCAGCGATTGCATTTGACGTTTCCATATTTCTAGAATAGTCGAATGAATAAGCCGATCACAAGTCCTTCGCTGCCCCATCTGAGGGAGGCTTCGCTTCCCCAGCCAGATCACCAGCGGTTGGCGGCCGAACGCCAGGGACCGCCGCGCATCCTGCTGCTGTATGGCTCACTGCGTCCGCAATCGTTCAGCCGCAAGCTGGCACTGGAGGCCGAACGCCTGCTGCAGCATCTGGGCTGCGAAACGCGCGTGTTCGATCCACATGCCTTGCCGCTGCTGGACAGCGTGGACAAGGGGCATCCGGAAGTGCAGCGGCTGCGCGAGTGGTCGCACTGGTCGGAAGGGCAGGTGTGGGTCAGCCCGGAGCGGCACGGCACGGTGACCGGCGTGTTCAAGAACCAGATCGACTGGCTGCCACTGGAAGACGGCAGCGTGCGGCCGACCCAGGGCCGGACGCTGGCGGTGATGCAGGTCTGCGGCGGTTCGCAGTCGTTCAACACGGTCAATACGCTGCGGGTACTGGGCCGCTGGATGCGCATGCTGACCATTCCCAACCAGTCGTCGGTGGCCAAGGCCTGGCAGGAGTTCGACGAAGACGGGCGGATGAAGCCTTCGCCCTACTACGATCGTGTGGTGGATGTGGTCGAAGAACTGGTGAAGTTCACGCTGCTCACCCGCGGCCGCGCCGACTACCTCGTGGACCGTTACAGCGAGCGGAAGGGCGATGCGCTGGCGGTCGAGCTGGCGCGGGCGGCGGGAGCGACCGGCGTCTGACTAGAACTTCACGCGCATGCCGCCGTTGACCACGAAACCCTCCAACGGCGCCCAGGCATCCACCGTCCACTGCCCGTCGTCGGCGCGGCGTGGGCGCAACATCGGGTTGTAGCCGCTCTGTCGCACGTTGAGCAGGTTTTCCAGGTTGAGGAACAGGCTGACCTTGCCCAATACGATTTCATCCAGAGCGCCCAGCTCTACATACGGCCGGCTGCGCTGGCGCCACGGGTTGTCATCCAGTGCCTGGATTCCGGTGTAGTACGCTTCAAGGCCGACCCGGCCCCGGCCATGCTGCTCCCACATCGCGACCAGTCCGGCAGTATGGCGTGGAGTCAGTGCGACCGTGCTGCGGCCAACTCCCTCCACGCCGGGCTCCCGCGCGTCGGTGTAGAGGTAGCTGCCGGTCACCGTGACGTCCTGCCAGCGGTAGCGCAGCAACAGTTCGCTGCCACGTGTGCGGGTCATGCCCTGCACATTCACCAGTTGCACGTGCTCGCCGGGCATCGTCGTGGAATCGACCAATCGGACCGCATGATCGATGTTCGATGCGAACAGACTCAGATTCGCTTCCCAGGCGCCCTGCGCATAGCCGACATCGATGGCACCGGTGGTCGCCGTCTCGGCGCGCAGGCCTTGTAGTGGTTCGAGTCGTGACAATCCTGCAGCCTCGATCTCTTCCACGAAGGGCGTGGGTGCATGGAATCCCTTGCCCAGCGATGCACGCACGGTCCAGTCGCGAGGGCGGAACAGCAGTGACAGGCGCGGGCTGAAGTGGTTGCCATAGGCACTGTGCTCATCCCAGCGTGCGCTGCCTGACAGGATCAGATCATCGAGCAGCGTCTGCTCTGCCTGTACGAATACAGCGGGTACCGTATAGCGGTAGTCGAAGGACTGGAACTGGCGCGAGCGGAAGCGGTCCTGCTGCGCGGCCACGCCAGCCAGCCAATTCGTGTTGCCGAAACCTGAGCCATAGCTCAACTCGGCGAAGCCGGTCTGATGGGTGTCGTTTTCCGGCGATGCGCCGTAGCGGTGCCGATGGCGTGTGGTCATTGCCGAAGCGCGCAGCTGCAGGCGATCGCTTTCACGCATGGGCAGTTCGACCACGGCGCCAGCGTCATAGCGTTCGGTGTGCTGGGTCAATGTGAAGGGCTGCCCATCAGCCACAACCCGGCCGGGCAGGGTGCCGCCCTGGCGGTTTTCCCGGGTAGCACCCGCAGTCAGCAACGCACGCGCGCCGTCCTCCGATTCCCAGAACACGCGCGGGCGCAGAGTCATGCGTTCGTAGCCAGGCATGTCCGCCCACCCGTCGCCATCCAAGTCCTGCCGATCCTGGCGGTGATAGCCGCCCACCATCGACAGGCCCCAGTGTCCGTCCAACGGGCCGGCCACATAGCCGGTAAGGTCCTGACCGCCACGGCTGGTGGCATTGAGCAGTACTTCGGCCTCGCGGATGTCGCGGGGGCGGCGCGAGATCAGGTTGACCACGCCGCCCAGCGCAGCCGGCCCATACAGCGCCGAAGCACTGCCTTTGATGATCTCCACACTTCCCAGATCCGTAGGCGGGATCTGCAGCAGGCCGATGGAAGACGATTGCCCTCCATACAACGGCAGACCGTCTGCAAGCAGCTGCGTGTAGCGTCCGCGAAGTCCCTGTATGCGGATGTTCGATCCGCCCATGCCTGGCGAGGTGTTCTGCACGCGCACGCCGGCGGTCTCGGCGACCAGCATCGATACGTTGCCGGGCGACATCAGCTGTTTTTCTTCGATCTCTTCCTGCGATACCACGCCCACGCGGATGGGCTCGTCCGATACCCGGCGCCCCGAGCGTGTGGACTGCACCGTCACCGCGTCCAGTTCCACTGCTTCGTCGCCATGGCCTTCATGCGCCGCAGGAGGCTCATGCGCGAAAACGGGGGCGGTGCTGGCAAGGAGTGCAGTAGTGAGTGCCAGGAACAGGGGCGTGGAACGCAGGTACTGCGGCATGGTGTCGTCAGGGCGGCCAGGCCGCACGGTGGCGAAGTGACCCGGCGTTGTAAACCTTGAAGCGGCTACAAGGTCAAGCTGCCGGTGTGGGCCGCAGGGCTTCCAGTACCCGGCATTCGGCCACGCGCCCGCCGGGGCAGTTGCCGATCATCCGCTGCAGTTCGCCCTGCAGCACTTGCAGGTCGGCAATCCTGCGCGCGATGTCGGCAATGTGCGCCTTCACCACGTCATCCACCGAACTGCATTGGTGCTCGCGTTGTTCGCCGAAGGCGATCAGCTCGCGGATCTGCTCGATGGCGAACCCCAGCTCGCGCGCACGGCGCACGAATGCCAGCCGCCGTTGGTCCTGTGCGTCGTAGCAGCGGTAGTTGCCCTGCGAACGCAGCGGCGGCTGTAGCAGGCCGATCTTTTCGTAATAGCGGATGGTCTCTGCCTTGGTGCCTGTCTGGCGGGCCAACTGGCCGATGGTGAGTGGGGCTGTCATGGGCTTGACCTTGTAGGGGCTACAAGGTTGATAAAGGCAGCTCCCTTTCATTTCAAGCCCGGGCACGCCCGGCGGAGCGCCCCCATGGACCAGTGCTGCGGCCACAAGCGCCAGGAGCTGGCATCGATAGCGCTGCACAGCGCCCAGCGGCGGGTGCTGGTGGCGGTGCTGGCAATCAACCTGGCGATGTTCTTCATCGAGTTCGGCGCGGGCCTTGCCGCGCGATCCAGCGCCCTGCAGGCCGATGCGGTCGACATGCTGGGTGATGCCATCGTCTATGGCCTGAGCCTGTGGGCGGTAAACCGGGGCGCGCGTTGGGAAGCGGGCGCGGCGCTGGCCAAGGGCCTGCTGATCCTGGCCTTCTTCGTGTTCATCGTGTTCGAAGTGGCCGGCAAGCTGGTCAACGGCGTGCCACCGTCCAGCACGCTGATGTTGATGTTCGGTGGCATTGCCCTGGTGGCGAACCTCACCTGCCTGGCGCTGCTGTGGCGTTTCCGCAGCTTGAACATAAACATGAAGAGCACGTTCGAGTGCTCGCGCAATGACGTGGCCGCGAACCTGGGCGTGCTGGTGGCCGCAGGTGGCGTGGCGATGACCGGGCGCGGCTGGCCGGACATTGTCGTCGGTGCGGTGATCGCCCTGTTGTTCCTGAGGTCGGCAGTGGGCGTGATCGCGGAAGCGTGGCCGGCATGGCGGGCAGCACGCCGACAGTGACTCAGTTGCGGTGGTGCCTGCTTGGGCAGATCGCCACCTGTTGGCTGCGCTGATCGATCAGCACCACCGCTTCCTGCAGCGCATGGGCGCCCACCACCGCTTCGGGATAGCGCTCGGACACCCGTACGTGCAGCCCCTGCAGTGCCAGGCCGCCAATCAATACGGTGGCATCCAGCCGTGCGCGTCCGCCATCGACCTCGCCGTGACTGAGGGTCAGTCGATCCCCGGTGGTCACTGCGATACCGGCGGCCTGCCGGAAGAGTGCAGTGGGCAGCACCATCGCGACGTTGGCGCCGGTGTCCAGCTGCGCCTCCGTGCTGACTGCTCCAATCTTCACCGGGATGCGGAAGGCGCGTGCATAGGCCAGCGTGTCTGGTTGCGCGGGCAGGAGATCGATGTCGCGGCGGAACTGCAGGCGCCGTTGCGGGTAATCGATGATCAGCACGCCATCAGCGAAGAATCCGCGTGCAAGGATGCCGTCGAACACTGCGTCTTTGGATTGCCGTGCGTTGTAGTCGCGGGTGAGCGCGGTCACGTCGCTGTGGCGCAGCCCGCCGAGCGCGAGGGCGTTGATGCGCACCGTATCGGCCCAGGCTGTCTGCACGCCGTCGGAGTGGCGGGTGCTGGCGTCCGCGGGTAGCGCCAGTTTCCGCACCAGACGGCTGTCCGCGCGGGCCATGCCGCTGGCGCCGGTATCGATGGCGAAGCGGTACGGGCCGCTGCCGTTGACCTGCACCTGCACATGGATGCGCCCGTCGATGACGTCAAAGGGAACGTCGATGATGCGCTCGCCCGGGCGGGCGGGGAGGGTACAGGTGCTATCCGCCACGGGTGAGGCGAGGGTGGCCACGGGAAGCGTCAGAAGAGTGAGGATGGCGATGGCAGTGCTGCGCCAACGGCGAGTGCCAAGTGCGGTACGGCGATGCGGGGGAATGCGCCTCATGATCCTGTTCCATGGGTGTCCAGGATCTTCTGATGCGTGAGGGATGCAGACGGTTGCAGGTGTTTCCTGCCCGCAGGCTGCTCCGAAAGCTGTCGCGGTAATCGGCTGGATCTGGAATCCGCGCGGGTGGAAATGTGACGGATGTCGCAGGCCTTGACTTGAATATGTCATCGCCTTCAACGATAAAGGCGGCATGTGGCACTGCCGCATTCCGGACCAGGGACGATCCGAAGCATGACGTGATGGGGCTCTACCCCCGCGTTCTCGTTCCCGCCGGCGCTGTGTTCGTCCAGGAAGGAGAACAGGGATGTTGGAACGACTGAAGACCCTCTCGCGTGCCGTGCTGGCGATTGTTGCCGTCGGCTTCGTCGCCCCTGCTGTGGCACAGGCGCAGGAAAGCAAGATCACCTGGCGTATTTCGCAGCCCGGCGGCGATGCGGCCCAATACAAGACCCAGCAGGCGGCGGTGGCCGCCATCAAGAATCTGCCGGCGCCCAGCCCGTTCCCGCCGGAGTTCCAGTTCGGCTGGCAGTCTGTCGACAAGATCAAGTCGAAAGTCGTGGACTTGAACGGAAACACGTCGATCACCTACTGGATGGGGAAGACGCAGCCCTCCGACCCGGACTGGTCCTACATCGGGCGTGACATATTCCCGACGGAAGAGGCGATGGTGGCCGATTTTCTTGCGGACCAACAAGCCAGCAATCCCGTGTGCCCCGGGGCGGCGGTCACTCCGTCTGGCGATTGGTTTGCGGCTTCGCCCGATCAGGAAGGTGTCATCGAGTCACGCTACTACGATCTGACTTCAATGGCTGGCAACAATACGGCTGAATCGCCCTGCACCCCGTATACCGGGACGGTTGCGGTCGCGCGTACCCGGCGCTTGAATTGCCCGGTTCCGCTCACGCAGTGGTCCAACAAGCACAACGCCTGCGTCAGCGAAGAATTCGTTGCGACCATCACCTCGAAGTCGCAAAAGTGCGACAAGGGCGGCGGCAACGGTAGCTGCCCCATGTCCCGCAACGATACAGCTGCGAACATGAGTCCGATTCCCGAGAAGGACCCGGCCTCCAACGGCGGTACGTGCGACGGCAATGTCGGCAACCCATGTGATGTTAAAACGGGCGAGAAGTATGAGATCGCGCCGGACTTCGATCTTGGCTGGATCGCGCTGACGCGTTTCTACCACTCTGGAATCTCCACGTCCTCCGGTGGTTTCGGCTATGGCTGGACCCATTCGCTGGGCGCCCACCTGGCACTGGATGGCGTTGACAGTGTGGGCATCATTGAAAGCACCGGTTTCCAGCGTGCATTCAAGAAGATCGGCCAAGCCTATGAGGCGGATGACGACAGTGGCGATCGTCTGGTCCAGAACGGCAACTGGACCCTGTACTCGGCGGATTCCATCTCGACCTTCGGCGCGGACGGCCGTCTGACCGCCAAGCGCTTCCCGGATGGCACGTCGCTGACCTATTTCTACGATGACAGCGATCGCCTTGCGGCCGTCATCCATAGCAGTGGCCGCACGCTGGAGTTCGTTTACCAGTCCAACGACTACGAGGCGCTGATCAGTTCGGTACTGGTCGAAGGCATTCCGCTGGCCACCTATACCTACACGCCTCAGAACCAGGTCGCCACGGTAACCTATGCGGGGGGCGGCGCGCGCACGTATCACTACGAGAACCAGGACTTCCCCCAGCACCTGACGGGTATCACCGCGGAAGACGGGCGTCGCTACAGCACTTTTACCTATGATTCCGACGGTCGCGTCATTTCCAGTCAGCACGCCGGCGGTGCCGATGGTGTGACGCTCGCCTACAGCCCCAACGGCGGTGCGGTCGTGACTGACGCGCTTGGGCGGCAGACCGACTACACCCTGACACCCGGCGGCGACACCGCGCCGTCGCGCAAGGTGACCGGCCTGACCGATTCGCAGGGAACCGTCAGCCGGACCTACTACGACCAGAGTGTCGACTTCCGCCGCCGTCTGGATACCTACACCGATCACCGCGGCATCCAGACCAAGCACACCTATGCGCAGGGCACCGACCCGGTGAGCGGTCGTGCCGTCAGCATCCATACCGTGACCGAAGCGGTCGGCCTGCCCGAACAGCGGGCGGTGACCACCGCGCGCGACGTCGAAACCAATGCGGTACTGACCACCCGCATCGGCAATCGTGAAACCCGAACGTCCTTCAATACCCGGCGCCAGCCGACAACCAACACGGTGACCGACATCGCTTCCGGTCAGGCGCGCATCACCAGCTACACGTATTGCGAAGCTGCGGACGTGGCTGCGGCAGGGAGCTGCCCTGTGGAAGGGCTGCTGAAGAGCGTGGATGGTCCGCGCACGGATGTGGTCGATGCCGTTACCTACGCCTACTACCCGGCGGATGATGCGGGATGCGCGGCCAATGGCGCCTGCAGCTATCGCAAGGGCGACCTGCGCAGCGTGACCAATGCGCTGGGCCAGACGGTCGAGACCTTGGCCTACGACGCGTTCGGGCGGCCGTTGTCGGTCAAGGACGCCAACGGCGTGGTCACCGATTACACGTACCATGCTCGCGGCTGGCCGACCTCGATCACCGTACGCGGCGCGACCACTGCCGAGGATCGGGTCACCCAGCTGAGCTATTGGCCGACGGGCCAGGTGCAGAAGATCACCGAGCCGGATGGCAGCAGCGTTTCCTACGTCTACGATGCTGCGCTGCGCTTGACCGACATCGAGGACAACGCAGGCAACACGATCCACTACACGCTGGACAATGCCGGCAACCGCCTCAAGGAAGACACGCTGGATGCTGGCGGCACCCTGCGTCGTACCCTGGCAAGGACGTTCAACACGCTCGGCCAGCTGACCGCGCTGAAGGATGCAGGTAATCACGCCACCGGCTTTGCCTACGATGCCAATGGCAACCCGCAGACGGTGACCGACGCCCTGCAGCGGGTGACCAGCCAGCAGTTCGATCCGCTGAACCGTCTGGCGCAGACCCTGCGGAACGTCGGCGGCGTGGCGGCGGAGATCCGCAGCCAGTACAACGCGCTGGACCAGGTCACCCAGGTCACTGATCCGAAGGGCCTCCAAACCACATACGCCTATAACGGCTTCGGTGACCTCACCGGCCAGGTCAGCCCGGACAGTGGCGCCAGCAGCTTCACCGTCGATGCGGCAGGCAACCGCAAGACGGCCACCGATGCGCGTGGCGTCACCGCTACCTATCACTACGATGCACTCAATCGCCTGATCGGCATCGCCTATCCGGACCCCAATCTGGATGTGGGCTACAGCTATGACGTGGCGCCGGCTGCCTGCGCCGCAGACGAGCGCTTTGCCAAGTGGCGCCTGGGGCAGGTGCTGCATGCCAATGGCAGCACCCAGTACTGCCATGACCGCTTCGGCCAGGTCACCCGTAAAGTGCAGACGATCAATGGTGTCGCCAGCACGCTGCGCTACGTCTACAGCAAGTCGGGTCGCCTGACTGCGTTGACCTACCCCGACGGCAGCGTGGCCGACTACGTGCGCGATATCCAGGGCCGCATCAGCCAGATCGGCATGACCCGGCCCGGCCAGGCCCGCCAGATCGTGGTGAACCACGTGACCTACGCGGCCTTCGGCCCGGCGACCGGTTGGACCTATGGCAATGGTCGCCAGCTGCAGCGTCCGCTGGATCTGGACTACCGCCCCCAGGCGGTGCATGACCCGGCCGCAGGCGGCCTGTCGCTGGGCTATGGCTATGATCCGGTGGGTTCGATCACCGAACTGAAGAACGGCACAGGCTCGACGGTGCTGGCCAAGTACGCTTACGACGCGCTGGGTCGCCTGACCCAGACCCAGGACGGTACGACCGGCACACCGATCGAAACCTATGCGTATGACGCCACCGGTAATCGCACCGCGCTGACCACCTCGGCAGGTACCGCCAGCTACACCTATCCGGCAACCAGCCACCGCCTGACTGCGGTGGATGGCGAGGCGCGCACCTATGACGCAGCGGGCAACACCACCAGCATCGGCAGCAAGACGTTCAACTATAACGACGCCAATCGCATGAACGCGGTGAAGCAGGGTAACGCCACACTGGAGAGCTACGGCTACAACCATCGTGGCGAGCGCGTGCTGCGTACCCCGGCCGGTGGCGCAGCGCAGATCACCCTGTATGACGAGGCAGGGCAGTGGCTGGGCAACTACTCGGCCACGGGCCAGGCGCAGCAACAGGCCATCTGGCTGGATAATTACCTGGTGGCGCTGATCAATGTGCCGGGTACCGGCGTGCCGGAGCTGGCCTACGTCCAACCAGATCATCTGGGCACGCCGCGCGTGGTGATTGATCCGGTGCGGAATGTCGCGATCTGGGAGTGGAGCAACAAGAGCGAGGTGTTCGGCAACCAGATACCAAGTGCCGACCCGGATGCCGATGGTGTGGTGTTCGAGCTGGCTCTGCGTTTCCCAGGGCAGCAGGCAACGGATGCGAGTGGGCTGTTCTACAACTACCAGCGCGAGTATGACCCGGCAGCAGGGCGGTACTCGCAGAGCGACCCCCTTGGATTGAACGCGGGGATGGCAACTTACGCATACGTGTCGTCAGGTCCGCTTGGTGCTGCTGATCCGTTTGGTCTGTGCGAGGATGATCACGTCTATCGTATTGATCGATTCAGTCTCTGCTCTCCGCAGTCAGCATTCAGAGCTGCAAAGGTGGTAAGTGCCCCAGGTGCGCCGCCGGCCAGAGAGGGATTCACCCCTGACGTTGAGCTTGTCGGGAACGGCGGACGAAACCACATTTCGCAATGGGTGGACTCAAAGAGCATGACAATCGTGAATTCAACGCGTCCCGGCCATCAGTTCCATCCAGGCACGGTATCGTGGAAGGTGGCGCCTGGGCCGCTGGGAATCGGGTCGCAGATCACAATCGTGGGCGAAGGATCCGGGCCCAATCCGATACTCAACGATGCGCTTGGTTTCCTGATTTTTGGTCCGGCGGCGACATTGGCCGCAACGCTTTGCATCGTTGGGCCACGATGATGGTAAAGCTCCTGACAGTGGTACTTCTGATTGGAGTGGGATTTGGATTATCCGATGGCGCTTGCGCCATCGGAAAACGGCCCTTCAAGATGATCCAGTTCTGCGTGCACGACCAAGAGGGCCTGGATCTGTTCAAGCAGACCCTCAGCGCTATCGCCAAGGACGAAAGAATGCAGTTCTTTGATGGCAGTGCTGAATTGGATCGGCAGCTTGCCAGGTCAAAGGTCGACGTGAAGCGTCCTGTCGTCTACGTCGGAGTCAAGCGGGAAGATGGCTCGGGACTGGAGGCGGGGAATCTCGGATTGGATCGCTTCGAAATAGCCATCGGCTTCTCTGAAGGAAGGACGCCCGCCGAGGCCCAGTCATTTTCTGTCCGTGTCGAACGCACCTTGGCCGAGCGCTGGAATGTACTCGCGATTCCACCGGACAAGGGCGCTACGCCGCTGGCATGTCGGGCGGGAAGGCCACAATCGGTCGCGCGATGAAAGAGCTTATGTCGGATGATGGAAGGAGCAGCCTGATCGTCCGCTGCCATTACGGATCAATCTGCAACCGCCCCATCGCCTGCGCGCACAACGACTGGCAGGCCATGACCAACCCCTCCATCACCCGGTCTCCCACGTACTCTTCCGGTTCGCCGTTCTGTCGGGTGCGTTCGGCCGCCAGCATCATTTCCAGCACCACCCGCAATCCACTCAACGCGCAATCGGCATCGGCCAGGGCCAGGCAGCGCCCGGGCAGCTGATGCCGCTCCGGCCAGGGCTGTCCGTCGGCCGCTGCACCGGAGCCGATGCGGTTGAGGTTGGCAATGAAGGTGTTCCTGTCCACTGCGGGCGCAGCCTGTGGCGGACCGTCCTCGTGGGCTGTGCTGCGATAGGCGTGCAGATGCGGGAAGTCCGACTCGTTCATGGCAATGCTCCGTGCAGGGCAATCGGTAGCCGCCACCCATAAAAGTGGCGGGCGGTACGTGGTTCGAACACCGGGTTGATGTCAGTCCGGCGGGCCCGGAAGCCCCCACGCACCGCCCGCCATAGCCGGCAGACGGATTGCCAGCCGGCGCCACGCTAAGGTGACGCCGGCTGGCAAGCGCATACATCAACATCAACTCGGGTGTTCGAAGCCCGGCCACCCTTTTCCGGTGGCACGCCATCTGAGCCCCTGGCGCTGTGCAATGCCAATCAGAAGAGTTGCAAACATCGCTAGATTGGAGACGCTTTCGGCATTCTCCCACGCTGTTAAGCACCGCCAGCGCTGGCTGGCGTGGTGATCCGCCCGCACCGTGCAATCTGCGACAGGTGTCGAGGTTGGGCGAGGAAAGGAAGCGGGTGGGGAGGGGCGATGGCGACAGGCTCTGCGGGAGGGAGCCTGAGTCGAGCCTGGCGGGGCCCCACCGGCGCCAAAGCGTGACGTGCGACTCGGGTTGACGTTCCCAGCCACCAAGCGCAGGCTTGTTCAGCACGTTTCCTAACCAGAAGGAGACTTATGACCGCGACCGCTTCGCTGCACCCAACCCCCGCCACCCAAGGCCGTTCGCGCCTCTGGAGTGTGTTCTGGCTGCAGGGCATCATTCCCAGCAACATTCTGTGGGCCGTGGCCCTCTGGGCGCTGGCCAACCAGCGCACCCCGCTGCTGCTGGGAGTGTTTGCCGTGCTGCTGCTCTATACGGGCTGGATCATCCCGGCGGTCTGGCGGGCGGCGCCCACCGCGCACAACCCCAACCTGGGCGTGGCCGCGCGCGGGCTGACCGTGGCCTGGGGCCTGAACACCGTGCTGGTGATCTTCTTCCTGACCCTGCAGCTGGTGGCTCAATAGAACTGAACAGGCTCGCCGCCCCGGTCGAAGGCGGCGAAGCGGCCGATCTGACCGTCATGGATGGCGTTGACCATCAGCTGCAGCGGGCGCGCGGCCTCATCGCTGTTGGGCGCGAAACCGGCGCGGCCGTCCAGCGCCGCCACGAACACCAGGTCCCAGTCGATGCCGGTGGTAGTCGATTCCGTAGCCAGCGCCTGGAAGCTGGGCACCTCGGCCGGCAGCTTGTCCACGCACAGCACCGGCGACAGGGTGCCGCCCTCGCGGCGGTCATGCCGGTCGCGCTGGTCGTCGGTGGGCGATTCGGGCAGCTCGGCGCGCACGAATACGAACAGCAAACGTTGCGGTTCAGCCTGCTGGCCTGCGGCGTGTAGCAGCTGCTGGAAATCGTTCATCATCATGAGGGTTGTCACACGCCCGCTGCACGGAAAGCCGCATGCTGCCACAACGCCTGCCGTGCAGGGCCGAAGACGATTGATTTAAGTCATGCCCATGGAACTGACTGCCGCGTACTCTGGCAATCGTTCCAGCAGACGAGGGTTTCCGGGCCGTTCCGGGCACAGGCAAGACGGTGGAGCAACAAGGTGGACCAGCCATGAGCCAACTCACCGACGGTTTCGGACGCAGCTTTCCGTACCTGCGCCTGTCGTTGACCGAAGCCTGCAACTTCCGTTGCAGCTACTGCCTGCCCGACGGTTACCAGGCCGATGGCCGCCCACGCTTCCTGCAGGTGGATGAAATCTCGCGCCTGGTGCGTGCGTTTGCCGCGCTGGGCATGAGCAAGATCCGTCTGACCGGTGGCGAGCCCAGCCTGCGCAAGGACCTGGACGAGATCATCGCCACCGTGGCGGCAGTGCCGGGCATCCGCAAGGTGGCCATCACCACCAATGGCACGCTGTTGCCGCGGCGCCTGCCGGGCTGGCACCGCGCCGGCCTGACTGCGCTGAACGTGAGCATGGACAGCCTGCAGCGCGAACGCTTCAGGACCATCACCGGGCACGACCGCCTGCCGGAGATCGAACAGGGCCTGGCCCTGGCACAGGCGCTGGGCCTGCCGGCCATCAAGCTCAACGCGGTACTGCTGCGTGGCCTGAACGACGACGAGCTGCCGCAGTGGATGGACTACCTGCGTGACCGTCCTTTCAGCGTGCGCTTCATCGAACTGATGCGCACCGGCGACAACGAAGCCTATTTCCAGTGCCACCACCTGCGCGCCGACGTGGTGATCGAACATCTGCTGGCCGCTGGCTGGCACGAGCGTCCGCGTGCGGCCGATGCCGGCCCGGCGCGCGAGTTCGGCCACCCCGACCATCGCGGCAGCATCGGCATCATCGCCCCGTATTCGCGTGACTTCTGCAAGGGCTGCAACCGCCTGCGGGTGACCGCCAAGGGTGATCTTCGGCTGTGCCTGTTCGGCGAGTTCGGCGTGCCGCTGCGCCCGCTGCTGCAGAGCGACGATGACCACGACGCGCTGCTGGCACGCATCACCACACAGCTTGGCCTGAAAGCGGCCGGGCATGGACTGCACCAGGGCCAGACCGGGCTGACCCCGCACCTGGCCTCCATCGGAGGATGAGCAACACGATGAGTGGGGAATTGAATGCGGCCTTCCATATGGCCGATGTCCGCGACAAGCGCATCACCCGCCGCCGTGCGGTGGCGGTGGGCGAGCTGCATGCCGGTCCGGTGGCCTATCCGCTGATCGTCGAGCGCCGCCTGCCCAAGGGCGATGCGCTGGTGATGGCCGAGATTGCCGGCCTGCAGGGTGCCAAGATGGCCTCGATGCTGATGCCGCTGTGCCACCCGCTGCCGCTGGAGCTGGTGCAGGTGTTCTGCGCGGCGGTGCCGGAACGGCAGGCGATCCGCGTGTGGTGCGAGTGCGCCAGCGAGGCGCGCACCGGCGTGGAGATGGAGGCACTGGCCGGCGTCAACGCGGCGCTGCTGACCCTGTACGACCTGAGCAAGCCGGTGGAACCGGCCCTGCGCATTGAAGGCATCCGCCTGCTGTTCAAGGAAGGTGGCAAGCGCGGCGTGTGGCTGCACCCGGATGGCATGGACGATGCCGAGCGCGCGCGCTTCAAGCCGCGTGCGCCGAAGGGCCTGGAGGGCGCGGCCTGCGCGGTGATCACGCTGAGCGATCGCGCCAGCGAGGGCACCTATGAAGATGTGTCTGGCCCGACCCTGGTGAGCGGCCTGAAAAAGCTGGGCGGCGAGGTTGTGGCCGCCGAGGTATTGCCGGATGGCATCGAGCCATTGGCGGGCCGCCTGCAGGCGCTGGTGGCCGAGGGTGTGCGCCTGTGCCTGTGTACCGGCGGTACGGGGCTGGGCCCGCGTGACCTGACCCCGGAGGCGCTGCGTTCCTTGAACGCGCGGCCGGTGCATGGCCTGGCGCAGATGGTGCGGGCACTGAGCGCACAGCACACGCCGATGGCCTGGCTGAGCCGCGCCGAGGTGGTGCAGCTGGGCAACATGCTGGTGTTCGCATTGCCAGGCAGCCCGAAGGCGGCGGCGCAGTGCCTCGATATTCTGGCGCCGGTACTTGGCCACGCCCTGGCGATGGTCGACGGTGGTGGCCACTGATGATTGCCTATAGCGAAGCCCTGCAGCACCTGCTGGATGCGGCCACGCGGCTGCCGGCCGAGCGCCTGCCGCTGCATGAGGCCGGCGGCCGCACTCTGGCCAGTGACATCATCAGTGGGCAGTCGTTGCCGCCGTTCGACAATTCTGCGATGGACGGTTTCGCGCTGCGCGCCAACGGCGCGACGTTCGAAGCCGGTACCGAATTCGCGGTGCAGGGCTGGCAGGCGGCCGGCGATGCCGGTGCCGAGGGCGGCGAGGGTGCCTGGGAAATCATGACCGGCGCGCGCATGCCGGTTGGGCTGGATACGGTGGTGCCCGTCGAGAACGTGGAGATCCTTACCAGCGAGGACGGCCGCCCGACCCGCATTGCTCTGAAGAGCACGGTGAAGCCGGGCCAGAACGTACGCCTGCGCGGCCAGGATGTGAGCGACGGCGAGCGTGTGCTGCAGGCCGGGCAGGTGCTGGATATCAATGCACGCACCCTGCTGCATGCCATCGGCGTGGGCCAGGTGGCGGTGGTGGCACGGCCGAAGGCGGCGGTGATCGCCACCGGCAAGGAGCTGGTGACCGAGGCGGCGCAGACGCTGGAGTCCGGCCAGATTCGTGACAGCAACCGGCCGTATCTGGTGGGCCGCCTGCAGGCCGCCGGTGCCGAGGTGGTCTGGCAGGGCACGGTGGGTGATGACGTGGCCGCGTTCAATGCGGTGCTGGATGAAGCGCTGGCTGCCGGCGCGCAGCTGCTGATCAGTACCGGCGCGGTGTCGGCCGGCCGCTACGATTTCGTTCCCGATGCGCTGCGCGGCCGTGGTGCGCGCATCGTGTTCCACAAGGTGGCGATCCGCCCGGGCAAGCCGCTGCTGTTTGCGGTGCTGCCCAATGGCGCGCTGTATTTCGGTCTGCCCGGCAACCCGGTGTCGGCCGCCGTGGGCCAGCGCTTCTTCGTGGAGCCGGTGCTGCGCCGCCTGCTGGGGCTGGCACCGGAAACCGTGTTGCAGCTGCCGCTGCAGGCCGACGTGCGCAAGCCGCCGGGCCTGCGCTTCCACGCGCGTGCGCGGGTGGAAGTGGACGGTCAGGGGCGTCTGAGTGCGCGCGTGCTGTCCGGGCAGGAGTCGTTCCGTTTGATGTCCATGCTGCAGGCCAACGCCTGGGTGGTGCTGGAGGCCGAGGGAGACCTGGCCATCGCTGGTACGCCGGTGCAGGTACAGGGCTGGGGTCACCATGACCCGGTGCAGCTGGCGAGCCAGGAGTCATGATGAAACAGGTGAATCTGCAGTTGTTCGGTGCGTTTTCGGATCTGGATGCCAGCCGCGAGATCGCGGTGGAGGTGGCCGGTGGCACCGTGGCCGACCTGCGCCAAGCGCTGCGCGAGCTGCTGCCTGCGCGTTGGCCGGGCTTCCGCGCGGGCCTGCTGGACTACTCGGCGTTCGCCGACCAGCAACGTGTGCTGCGCGACCATGAAGCGCTGCCCGACGATGGTCGGGTGGCGATCCTGCCGCCGGTAAGCGGGGGCTGAGCGATGAGCGAGAAGATCATCGCCAAGGTGGTGGATCGCGCGCAGGCGTCGATCGATCCGGCCGAGGGCATCGCTGCGGTGTCCGATCCGGGTTTCGGTGGCATCGATGTGTTCATCGGCAAGGTGCGCGACGTCAACATCGGCCGGCCGGTGAACGGGATTACCTATGACCTGTTCGAGCCGCTGGTGCTGAACGAGTTCAAGCGCTTGGCCGCCGAGGTCGAGGCGACGTTCGGTCCGAAGCTGAAGCTGTATGTGGCCCATGCCAAGGGCCGGTTGGGCATTGGCGATGTGGCGGTGGTGGTGGCTGCGGGCAGCCCGCACCGAGACGAGGCATTCCGGGCCTGCCGGCAGTTGATCGAGGTGGTGAAGCACCAGTGCCCGATCTGGAAGCAGGAGCATTACGAGGACGGCGACAGCGAGTGGAGCGAGGGTTGCAGCCTGTGCCACGCGGACAGCGAACCCGCACACGCCCATGACCATGCGCACGACCACCACCATTGAGTCCGCTGCAGCCACGCATGGCGTGGCTCTACCACCGAATGTCTGGATGGCCGTGGGGTTCAGTAGATCCACGCCATGCGTGGATGCGGCCTTCCCGATGAATCCGGCCGACGCAGCCACGCATGGCGTGGCACTACTGCGATGAGCATCAACGGCATCGTGCTGGCCGGTGGCCTGTCCAGCCGGATGGGGCGCGACAAGGCGCTGCTGCCGTGGAAGGGGCGCACCCTGCTGGAACACATGCGTGGCCTGCTGCTGCAGGCTGGCGCCGGTCGGGTCTGGGTGAGCGGTGACTATCCGGCCTTCGGCGGCATCCCCGATCAGGTAGCGCGCTGCGGCCCCCTGGGTGGACTGCACAGCGTGATGCAGCAGATGCCCGACAGCCCGGCCTGGGTGGTAGCGGTGGATACGCCGTTGCTGGCGCCACGGCTGCTGCAACGGCTGGCTGCCGAGGGGCAGGGCGCATGCACGATCTTTGACGGGCATCCCTTTCCCATGCGGTTGAATGTGGACAATGCCACTCGTAGCGTGCTGGCCGCGATGCTGGATGATGCGGACGGGCCGCGCTCGGTACAGGCCTTCCAGCGCCGCCTGCAGATGCACGCGCTGCTGCTGGAAAGCGTTGACGAAGCCTGCCTGGTCAACTGCAATACCCCCGAACAATGGGAGGATGTTGCGTCATGAAAGTGCAGTTGCAGGATCAATCAGTACGGCTTCGGCTGGACGAGGCCGAACTGGCGCGCCTGCTGGCCGGTGAATCGGTCGAGAACATGACCCGCTTTGGCGGCATCGAGGGCTGGGGCATGGCGGTGTCGCTGCATGGCGGTGATCAACCGGTGTTGCTCGATGGCGGCACCTTCTGCCGCCTGGTAATGCCGCGCCCGGCAGTCGAGGCCTTGGCGGCGCGGTTGCCGTGCCGGGATGGCCTGCCGTTCGACATTGCCCTGGAAGACGGCAGCCAGCTTCAGCTGCAGTTCGATGTGGACGTGCGCGACAGCGTGCGCCAGCGCGGGGTGACCCGCCGCAACACCACTTCACCGGTTTGACATTTGTCAGGGGCACGGCGGAAACCGGCCCCTGATTGATCCAGATCAACCCCGTCGTTGTTGCTGCGCGGCCTAATGGCTGCATGACGACGGGTCACAACTTGAAACGCAGTACCCACGTCATTCCACAGCCTTGGAGCCATGTATGACCGTCGGTAGCGATCCTGTTGTCCGCAGCACTGCCCGTCCGGGTCGCGTCATCAGCGACTGGACGCCGGAAGATCCCGGCTACTGGGAGCGCACCGGCAAGCGGGTCGCCACCCGCAACCTGGTCATCTCGATCCCCTCGCTGCTGCTGGCCTTCTCGGTCTGGGTGCTGTTCTCGGCGGTGTCGATCAGCCTGCCGAAGATCGGTTTCAACTTCAGCACCGACCAGCTGTTCTGGCTGGTGGCGCTGCCCAGCCTGTCCGGCGCCACGCTGCGCATCTTCTATTCGTTCGTGATCCCGATCTTCGGCGGCCGCCGCTGGACCGCGCTGTCCACGGCCTCGCTGCTGGCGCCGACGCTCTGGCTCGGCTTTGCGGTGCAGGACCCGGCCACGCCGTACGGGGTGTTCGTGGCCATCGCGATCCTGTGCGGCTTCGGTGGTGCGAACTTCTCCTCGTCGATGTCCAACATCTCCTTCTTCTACCCCAAGCAGAAGCAGGGCCTGGCGCTGGGCCTGAACGCCGGCCTGGGCAATGTGGGCGTGTCGGTGGCGCAGGCGGTGATCCCGCTGGTCATCACCGTGGGCGTGTTCGGTGCGCTGGGTGGTGCACCGCAGCCCACGGTGGAGGGCGGGGCGCCGTTGTTCCTGCAGAACGCCGGCTTCATCTGGGTGCCGGCCATCGCGCTGTGCGCCATTGCGGCCTGGTTCGGCATGAACGACCTGACCAGCGCCCGCTCGTCGTTCTCCGAGCAGGCGGTGATCTTCCGCCGCAAGCACAACTGGCTGATGTGCTGGTTGTACATCGGCACCTTCGGTTCCTACATCGGTTTCTCGGCCGGCTTCCCGATGCTGGTGAAGAGCCAGTTCCCGGACGTGAACCCGCTCGCCTACGCCTTCATCGGCCCGCTGCTGGGCGCATTGATGCGCTCGGTGGGTGGCAGCATGGCCGACCGCTGGGGCGGCGCACGCCTGACCTTCTGGGTGTTCGCGCTGATGATCGCGGCCGTGTTCGGCGTGCTGCACTTCCTGCCCAGCCACGGCCAGGGCGGCAACTTCCATGGCTTCCTGCTCAGCTTCATGGCGCTGTTCGTGCTCAGTGGCATCGGCAACGGCACTACGTTCCGCATGATCCCGGTGATCTTCCGCACCCTGCATGAGCGCTGGTCGGCCAACGACAACGCCGAGGGCAAGGCTACCGCCGCGCACCAGGCCAGCATCGAGTCGGCCGCGGTGGTCGGTTTCTCCGGTGCGATCGGTGCCTATGGCGGTTTCTTCATTCCCAAGAGCTACGGCTCGTCCATCACCTTGACCGGCAGCCCCGACATGGCGCTGTACGGATTCGTTGTTTTCTACGTCACCTGCCTGGCCGTGACCTGGTGGTGGTACTACCGGCGCGGTGCCGAGACACCCTGCTGACGACATGAAAACGCACCGCAGCCAGATGACACACACAGCCACGATGCCGATGTCCGCAAAGGGAGACCCCCGATGAGTTATTTCCTCGATCGCTTGCAGTTCTTCAAGCGTGACCCCCAGACCTTTGCCGATGGCCACGGATTCGCCAAGAGCGAAGGCCGTGACTGGGAAAACAGCTACCGCGCCCGCTGGCAGTACGACAAGATCGTGCGTTCCACCCACGGCGTTAACTGCACGGGTTCGTGCAGCTGGAAGATCTACGTCAAGAACGGCCTGGTCACCTGGGAAACCCAGCAGACCGACTACCCGCGTACGCGCCCGGACCTGCCCAACCACGAACCGCGTGGCTGCCCGCGTGGCGCCAGCTATTCCTGGTACCTGTACAGCGCCAACCGGCTGAAGTATCCGCTGATCCGCGGCACGCTGCTGCGCCTGTGGCGCGAAGCACGGAAGAGCAAGGCCCCGGTCGATGCCTGGGCCAGCATCGTGGAGGACAAGGAGAAGGCGCGTTCGTACAAGACCCGCCGCGGCATGGGCGGCTTCGTGCGCCTGCAGTGGGAAGAGGCCAACGAGATCATCGCCGCCTCCAACCTGTATACGGTGAAGCAGTACGGCCCGGACCGCGTGGTCGGGTTCTCGCCGATTCCGGCGATGTCGATGGTGTCCTACGCCGCCGGCGCGCGTTACCTGTCGCTGCTGGGCGGCGCCTGCCTGTCCTTCTATGACTGGTACTGCGACCTTCCGCCGGCCTCGCCGCAGATCTGGGGCGAGCAGACCGACGTGCCCGAATCGGCCGACTGGTACAACAGCCGCTACATCATCGCCTGGGGCTCGAACGTGCCGCAGACGCGTACGCCCGATGCGCACTTCTTCACCGAGGCGCGCTACAACGGCACCAAGACGGTGGCGATCTGCCCGGACTATTCCGAGCTGGCCAAGCTGACCGACCACTGGCTGCACCCCAAGCAGGGCACCGACGCGGCACTGGCCTTTGCCTTCGGTCATGTGATCCTGCGCGAGTTTCATGTGGATTCGCCCTCGCAGTATTTCCAGGACTACTGCCGCCAGTACTCGGACATGCCGATGCTGGTGCGCCTGGAGCGTCGCGACGATGGCCGCCTGGTGGCGGGCCGCTTCCTGCGTGCCAGTGAGCTGGGCGGGCTGGGTGAAGCCAACAACCCGGACTGGAAGACCTTGGCCTACGACGAGAACAGTGGCCAGATCGTGGTGCCCAACGGCTCGATCGGCTTCCGCTGGGGCGAGAAGGGCAAGTGGAACATCGAGGAGAAGGAAAGCAAGGGCGCCGATACACGCCTGCGCCTGAGCCTGGCCGATGGCCATGAGGGCATCGAAGCGGTGAGCTTCCCGTACTTCGGTGGCATCGAGACCGATGGCTGGACCGCGGCGCCGGCCGACGACGTACTTGAGCGCAACATCCCGGTGCGTCGCCTGGCCCTGGCCGAGGGTGGCGAAACCCTGGTGGCCACGGTCTACGACCTGCTGCTGGCCCAGTACGGCGTGGACCGTGGCTTTGGCGGCGGCAACGTGGCATCGAGTTTCGACGACATGGTGCCGGGCACGCCGGCCTGGCAGGAGCGCATCACCGGCGTGTCGCGTGGTGAGGTGATCGAGATCGCCCGCGAGTTCGCGCGTACCGCCGACAAGACCCATGGCCGTTCGATGATCATCGTCGGCGCCGGCATGAACCATTGGTTCCACAACGATATGAACTACCGCGGCCTGATCAACATGCTGATCATGTGCGGTTGCGTGGGCCAGACCGGTGGCGGCTGGGCGCATTACGTGGGCCAGGAAAAGCTGCGCCCGCAGACCGGCTGGCAGCCGCTGGCCTTCGGCCTGGACTGGAGCCGGCCACCGCGTCACATGAACGGCACCTCGTTCTTCTACTTCAACACCGGGCAATGGCGCTACGAGAAGCTGCAGGTGGATGAGCTGCTTTCGCCGCTGGCGGATGCGAGCAAGTACAGCGGCAGCCTGGCCGACCTGAACCTGCGCGCGGTGCGCATGGGCTGGCTGCCCTGTGCGCCGCAGCTGGACCGCAACCCGCTGCAGCTGGTACGCGAGGCCGAAGCGGCGGGTGTTGCCCCGGCCGACTACGCGCTGGGCAAGTTCAAGGACGGCTCGCTGGACTTCGCCTTCGCCGATCCGGACGCGCAGCAGAATCACCCGCGCATGATGTTCATCTGGCGCTCGAACCTGTTGGGTTCGTCGGGCAAGGGCCACGAGTACATGCTGCGGCACCTGCTCGGCACGCGTCATGGCCTGCAGGGCAAGGACCTGGGCGAGATGGGCGCGATCAAGCCGGAGGAAGTGACGTGGCGTGACGAGGCACCGGAGGGCAAGCTGGACCTGCTGGTCACACTCGACTTCCGCATGTGCACCACCGCGCTGTACTCGGACATCGTGCTGCCGACCGCGACCTGGTACGAGAAGGACGACCTCAACACCTCGGACATGCACCCGTTCATCCACCCGCTGTCGAAGGCGGTGGATCCGGCCTGGGAATCGCGCAGCGACTGGGAGATCTTCAAGGAGGTTGCCCGCACCGTGAGCGAGATGGCGCCGGGCGTGCTGGGCGTGGAGAAGGACCTGGTGCTGGTGCCGACCCTGCATGACACCCCCAACGAGCTGGGCATGCCGTTCGGCGTGGCCGACTGGAAGAAGGGCGAGTGCGAGGCCATCCCGGGCCAGACCATGCCGTCGATGACGGTGGTGGAGCGCGACTACCCGAACCTGTACCGCAAGTTCACCTCGCTGGGCCCGCTGCTGGACAAGCTGGGCAACGGCGGCAAGGGCATGAGCTGGGACACGAAGCACGAGGTCGAATTCCTCGGCAAACTCAACCACACCGTGCACGACGCGGGCGTGAGCCAGGGCCGTCCGGCGATCTCGACCGCGATCGACGCGGCCGAGGTGATCCTGCACCTGGCACCGGAGACCAACGGCCATGTGGCGGTGAAGGCCTGGGAATCGCTGGGCACCTTCACTGGTCGCGAGCACACTCATCTGGCGGTGGGCAAGGAGCACGAGGCGATCCGCTTCCGTGACATCCAGGCGCAGCCGCGCAAGATCATCTCCTCGCCGATCTGGTCGGGCCTGGAAGACGACAACGTCAGCTACAACGCCGGCTATACCAACGTGCACGAGCTGATTCCGTGGCGCACGGTGACCGGTCGCCAGCAGTTCTACCAGGACCATGAGTGGATGATCGACTTCGGCGAGGCCTTCATGGGCTACCGGCCGCCGGTCAATACGCGCACGGTGGAGCCGCTGCTGAACCAGCGCCCGAACGGCAACAAGGAGATCGTGCTGAACTGGATCACCCCGCACCAGAAGTGGGGCATCCACAGCACCTACAGCGACAACCTGATCATGCAGACGCTGTCGCGCGGTGGCCCGATCGTGTGGATCAGCGAGGACGACGCGCGCAGCGCCGGCATCGTCGACAACGACTGGATCGAGCTGTTCAACGTCAACGGTGCGATTGCCGCGCGTGCGGTGGTCAGCCAGCGCGTGATGCCGGGCATGGCGATGATGTACCACGCCCAGGAACGCATCATCAACGTGCCGGGCTCGGAGATTTCCGGGACCCGCGGCGGCATCCACAACTCGGTGACCCGCATCGTGCTCAAGCCCACCCACATGATCGGCGGCTACGCGCAGCTGGCGTACGGCTTCAACTACTACGGCACCTGCGGCACCAACCGCGACGAGTTCGTGATCGTGCGCAAGATGGACAAGATCGATTGGTTGGACGATGAACAAGGAAGTTCGAGTGTCGCGGGCGCAGGACGCGCAGGAGCGACCGATGAGCAGCCCGCTGGTGCTTCGGCATCGGCCAGCAAGGAGGTGGTGTGATGAAGGTCCGTGCACAGATCGCGATGGTGCTGAACCTGGACAAGTGCATCGGCTGCCATACCTGCTCGATCACCTGCAAGAACGTCTGGACCTCGCGCGAGGGCGTCGAGTACGCCTGGTTCAACAACGTGGAAACCAAGCCGGGCATCGGCTACCCCAAGGAATGGGAGAACCAGGACAAGTGGAACGGCGGCTGGGTGCGTACCCGCGCCGGCAAGCTGGTGCCGCGTGCCGGTGGCCGCTGGCGGATGCTGGCCAAGATCTTCGCCAACCCGGACCTGCCGCAGATCGACGACTACTACGAGCCGTTCGATTTCGACTACCAGAACCTGCACACCGCCAAGGACAGCCAGCACCAGCCCACCGCGCGGCCGCGCTCGCTGATCAGTGGCGAGCGCATGCAGAAGATCGAGTGGGGCCCGAACTGGGAGGAGATCCTGGGTTCGGAGTTCAGCAAGCGCTCGCGCGACTACAACTTCGACCAGGTGCAGAAGGAGATCTACGGCGCCTTCGAGAAGACCTTCATGATGTACCTGCCGCGCCTGTGCGAGCACTGCCTGAACCCGGCGTGCGTGTCGGCCTGCCCGTCGGGCGCGATCTACAAGCGCGAGGAAGACGGCATCGTGCTGATCGACCAGGACAAGTGCCGCGGTTGGCGCATGTGCGTGTCGGCCTGCCCGTACAAGAAGATCTACTACAACTGGAAGAGCGGCAAGTCGGAGAAGTGCATCTTCTGCTACCCGCGCATCGAGATGGGCGAGCCGACCGTGTGCTCGGAGACCTGCGTGGGCCGCATCCGCTACCTGGGCGTGATGCTGTACGACGCCGACCGCATCGCCGAGGCCGCTTCGGTGGCCGCCGAGAAGGACCTGTACCAGGCCCACCTGGACATCTTCCTGGACCCGAACGACCCGGCGGTGATCGCCGCCGCGCGCAAGGAGGGCATCCCGGACAGCTGGCTGGATGCGGCCAGGCAGTCGCCGGTGTACAAGCTGGCGATCGACTGGAAGCTGGCGCTGCCGCTGCACCCGGAGTACCGCACGCTGCCGATGGTCTGGTACGTGCCACCGCTGTCGCCGATCCAGTCCGCCGCCGAGCGTGGCCGGGTGGGCATGAGCGGCGAGCTGCCGGACGTGGCCTCGCTGCGCATCCCGATGCGCTACCTGGCCAACCTGCTGACGGCCGGTGACGAGGCGCCGGTGGTACGCGCGCTGGAGCGGCTGATGGCGATGCGTGCCTGGCGCCGGGCCAAGAACGTGGACGGCGTGGAAGACACCGCCGTGCTGGAACAGACCGGACTGAGCATCGCCCAGGTGGAAGAGATGTATCGCTACCTGGCCATCGCCAACTACGAGGACCGTTTCGTGATTCCGACCGGCCACCGCGAGTATGCCAACGATGCCTTCGGCGAGCGCGGCGGCTGCGGTTTCACCTTCGGCAACGGCTGCAACGGTGACAGCCCGGCCGATCTGTTCGGCCAGCGCAAGAGCACCACCTTCGTGGTGGACAAGGGTCCGAACCACCGCCGCAAGGAGGTGGTGTGATGAGCGTGCTCAAGCTGGTCGGGGTGTTGCTGGATTACCCACGTGAGGAACTGTGGCAGCACGGCGAGGAACTGCTCGCCGCCTGCGACGCCCCGGCGCTGAGCGCCGCCCGCCGCCAGCAGCTGCGCAGCTTCGTGCAGCAGCTGCTGGACACCGATGCGCTGGACGCACAGGCCGCATGGCTGGCCAGTTTCGACCGCGGCCGCTCGATGAGCCTGCTGCTGTTCGAACACATCCATGGCGAGTCGCGCGACCGTGGCCAGGCCATGGTCGATCTGGTCGAAACCTACCGCCGCAACGGCTTCGAACTGGATGCACGCGAGCTGCCAGACTACCTGCCGCTGCTGCTGGAGTTCCTGGCCCATCGCCCCGGCAGCGAGGCCCGCGAGTGGCTGCACCACATCGGCCATATCGCCGGGATGCTGGCGGCGCGTGCCGCCGAGCGTGAGCTGCCGCACCGGGTGCTGTTCGAGATCCTGGTCGAAGCCGGCGACGGCAAGGCCGATCTGCAGGCGCTGCGCCAGCGTGCCAGCGAAGAAGTCCGCGACGATACCGCCGAGGCCATGGACCGCTTGTGGGAGGAGGAGGCGGTGCGCTTCGGCGCCGAAGCCCCTGCCGAAGACTGCAAGCCGCCCGTGCGTTCGCCGGCCCGTCCTTCGCATCGAGAGGTCCAGCCATGAGTTACTCCCTGCATCAATTCGCCTTCCAGTACTACCCGTACATCGCCGTGGCGGTGCTGCTGATCGGCAGCTGGGCCCGCTACGACAAGGCCATGTACACCTGGCGCACCGGCTCCAGCCAGATGCTGTCGGACAAGGGCATGCGGATCGGCAGCAACTGCTTCCACATCGGCATCCTGGCCATCCTCGGCGGCCACCTGGTCGGCCTGCTGACCCCGCACGCGGTGTACGAGCACTTCATCACCTCGTCGCAGAAGCAGATGCTGGCGATGGTGGTCGGTGGTGTGTTCGGCGCGCTGTGCTTCATCGGCATCAGCATCCTGCTGGTACGCCGCCTGTTCAACGCGCGGGTACGGGCCACCGGCAGCTTCGGTGACACACTGGTGCTGGTGCTGCTGTTCGCGCAGCTGTGCCTGGGCCTGTACAGCATCCGCATCTCGTCCGGCCACCTGGACGGTGGGGTGATGGTGCAGCTGGCCGAATGGGCGCAGCACATCGTGACCTTCCGTGCCGGTGCCGCCTACTACATCGAGGGCGTCAGCTGGGTCTACAAGATGCACATCTTCCTGGGCCTGACCCTGTTCCTGATCGCGCCGTTCACCCGCCTGGTGCACGTGTGGAGCATTCCGATCAGCTATCTGTGGCGGCCCTACCAGGTGGTGCGCCGCCGCCAGGCCACGCTGCGCTACGGTCCGCGGGAGTAGACCATGGGCAGCCTGCCGAAATTCCTGCCGATCACCGTGATCGACTCCGCCGCACCGGTGCCTGCCGAGGCGCATTCGCATCACCACGACGCGGCAGAGCGGGGGCCGCGCTCGCTCGGGCAGCCGGCACCATGCCGGCTGTTCGTGGACGAGACCGCGATCAGCGAGGCCGACATCGCCCGCGAGATGCAGCACCATCGTGCGATGCGCCCGGAACAGTCACGTGCCGAGGCGGCACGTGCCCTGGTGGTGCGCGAGCTGCTGCGGCTGGAAGCGCAGCGGCTGGGCCTGCAGGCACCGGAGGGCAACCGGGTCAGCGACGAGGAAGTGCTGATCCAGCAACTGCTGGAAGACGCGATCGAAGACCGTGTGCCGACCGATGAGGACTGCCGCCGCTACTTCGAGCAGAACCCGGAGCGCTTCCGCTCGCCCGATCGCGTGCGCCTGCGCCATATCCTGCTGGCTGCGCCGGCCGACGACGTGGCCGGGCGCTTCGCCGCACGCACCGAAGGCGAGCGGCTGGTCGGACTGCTGAAGGAGTCGCCGCACCTGTTCGCCGATTTCGCCCTGCGCCATTCGCGCTGCCCGTCCAGCAGCGAGGGCGGCGACCTGGGCTGGTTGCAGCGTGGGCAGACCACGCCGGAGTTCGACCGCCAGGTGTTCCGCCTGCGCGAGGGCCTGGCCGGTTTCCCGGTGGAATCGCGCTGGGGCTACCACGTGGTCTGCGTCGATGCCCGCGAGGAAGGGCAGCCACAGCCGTTCGCGGCGGTGCTGCCGCAGCTGCGTGATTACCTGGAGCTGCAGGTACGCCAGCGCGAGGTGCAGGCCTACCTGCTGCAGCTGCAGGAACGCTACCCCGTGCGCGGGCTGGACGAGATCGAAGCCGAAGCGGATATCGGCTGACCCCCATTGAACGAGGAGACCCCATGAACCAGGCCCTTGCCCCCGCCAGTGCCGGGCAGCAGCAACGTGCGCTGTGGCTGAGCACGTTTGCCTTCACCGTGTGCTTCGCGGTGTGGATGATCTTTTCGATCATCGGCATCCAGATCAGTCAACAGCTCGGATTGAATGACACCCAGTTCGGCCTTTTGATCGCCACGCCGGTGCTGACCGGTTCGGTCAGCCGGGTCTTCCTCGGCATCTGGTCCGACCAGTTCGGTGGCCGCAAGGTGATGGTGCTGGTGATGCTGTGTGGCGCTGTGGCTACCTGGATGCTGACCTACGCGCAGACCTACACCCAGTTCCTGATCGCCGCGCTGTGCGTGGGCATCGCCGGTGGCAACTTCTCGGTGGGCGTGGCGTACGTCTCCAAGTGGTTCCCGGCCAGCAAGCAGGGCACCGCGCTGGGCATCTTCGGTGCCGGCAACATCGGCTCGGCGGTGACCAAGCTGCTGGCGCCGCTGGTGATGGTGGCCGCCGGCTGGACCATGGTCGCCAAGGTATGGGCGGTCGCGCTGGCGGTCACGGCGGTGCTGTTCTTCCTCTTCAGCAAGGAAGACCCGTCGTTGGAACAGCGCCGCCGCGAGGGCGTGAAGCCGGTGCCGTTCGCCGAGCAGATGGCGCCGCTGAAGAACCTGCAGGTGTGGCGGTTCTCGCTGTACTACTTCTTCGTGTTCGGTGGCTTCGTGGCGCTGGCGCTGTGGCTGCCGCACTACCTGGTGGGCGCTTACGGCATGGACGTGGGCCACGCCGGCATGCTGGCGGCGTGCTATTCGATCCCGGCCAGCCTGTTCCGCGTGGTCGGTGGCTGGATGTCGGACCGGATGGGAGCGCGCCGGGTGATGTACTGGACCTTCGGTGTGTCGGCCATCTGCACCTTCCTGCTGGCCTATCCGGATACCGAGTACGTGGTGAAGGGGATCCACGGCCCGATCCACTTCCATCTGGCCATCGGCGTGGTGATGTTCACCGTGCTGGTGTTCGTGCTGGGCTTCTTCATGTCGCTGGGCAAGGCCGCGGTCTACAAGCACATTCCGGTGTACTACCCGCAGCACGTGGGTGCGGTGGGCGGTGTGGTCGGCATGATCGGTGGGTTGGGTGGCTTCATCCTGCCGATCGTGTTTGGCGCACTGAACGATGCGCTGGGCATCTGGAGCAGCTGCTTCATGCTGCTGTTCGTGCTGGTGGCGGCGGCATTGGTCTGGATGCACTTTGCGATCCGTCGCATGGAACGCCGTCACTTCCCGCAGATCGACCGCGAGACCGACCTGCCCGAAGCCATCGATGCGGCCGCCGCCGAGCGGGTGCGCGGCAGGTGAACGGGGTTGCCGGCCAGCGGCCGGCACTACCAATGCGGTGAGCCACGCGGCGCCTGGTAGTGCCGGCCGCTGGCCGGCATGAACCCACCGATGCGCCACGCTTGATTTCAATCAGGGCCACACGAAGAGGAACGCCCGAAGATGTGTGCCATGAGCTTCCACGTTGATGAGAGTGAGGACACTGCGCTGCAGGCGGCATTGCTGCGGCAGCCCCGGCATGTGCTGTTTCCGGCGGCTGACCAGTTCAGCACCGGCTTTGGCGAAAGCGGCTGGCGCGCCGCCGTGCGCGCCAGCAACGAGCACCTGATCCCGCGTGGCTTGACGCTCGGCTTCCAGGCCGGTCGTGGCGGGCGCGATGTGCCGCCGCAGGCCTATCTGGACACCTTGCTGCTGGCCCTGCAGCTGCAGGCCGATGCCCTGGCCGAGGACCGCGAAGTGGTGGCGATGGTGCTGCAGCTGGGCTTGGCCGAGACCTTGCCGCCACCCCAGCTGGGCCAGCTGCTGGACGCCGTGCCGCAGCACCTGCGCACGGTAGCGCGCCCGCAAGTGGAAGTGCGGCTGGACGCCGGCAGTGTGCTGTCACCGGCGCAGCTGCGTGCGGTCGGCTGTACCCGCCTGAACGTGATCGACCGTACCGATGCGCCGGGGCCGACCCTGCTGGCACAGGCGCGGCAGGTCGGCTTCACCGCGCGCTACTACCAGCTGCGCGTGCCCGCCAGTGAGGACACCGGTTTCATCGAACGCCTGCATGAGGTGCTGGCCGAGGCGCCCGAGCGCATTCTGCTGCCGGCACCCTGTGCGCTGCCTCGGCACCCTGCAGCCACCCACTGGCTGCAGGCCTGGCGCCTGCTGCGCGCGGCCGGCTACGAGCCCATCGGCGGCGACCACTACCAGCGTGGTGACCTGCCCAATCCACACGGGCCCGGCGATGGCCAGCGCCACTGTGACCTGGCGGGTGTGCCACGGCGTGACCGTAGTGATTTCATCGGGCTTGGCCTGTCCGCCTGCAGCCAGATCGGCGAAGTGTTCTACCGGCTGGAGGACGAGCTGGGCGAATGGCGGGCGCGATTGCAGTCCGGTCACATGGGCGTGTCTGCCGGGTTGATCCTGTCCGAGGACGAGCGGTTGGCGGCCGAGGTGGCACAGAGCATCGCCTGCGACCATGCGCTCGATGCCGCGGCCTTCGAGTGGCGCAATGATGAACCGTTCGAGGAATGCTTCGCCGAACAGCTGCCGGCGCTGTCGCCGCTGCTGGCGCGCGGCTGGGCGCAGTGGGATGCACGCGTGCTGCGGCTGGCCGAAGAAGGGCGGTTGCTGTGGCGTATGATGGCCGCATGCTTCCGGCCGGCGGCCGCAATCGCTTGAGTCCTGCCTCGATGTCTTCGAATCCGCCTTCCCAGGGCCGTCTCGGCCGGGCCACGCCGAACCCCGCTGCCGCCGATGATGGCGACGCGCTGCACTTCTGCAGCACCTGTGCGTTTTCCGATGCCTGCATGTCGCAGGGCTATGACAAGACCGCGCTGGGCGACCTGCATGTGCTGGTCGACCACGTCGGTCCGTTCCATGCGGGTGACTACATTTTCCGTGCCGGCGAATCGTTCGATTCGATTGCCGCGGTACGCGCCGGCATGGTCAAGACCTTCGTTGATGACAGCCAGGGCAACGAGCAGGTGCTGGGCTTCAGCCTGCCCGGCGAAGTGATCGGCCTAAATGCGATCCACGGTTCGCGCTTCCCCTGCAATGCGGTTGCGCTGGACACCGTGCACCTGTGCCGCATCTCGTTCCCCAAGCTGAGCCTGCTGGCCACGCGCATGCCGGGGCTGCAGGCCAAGCTGTTCAGCCTGCTCAGCGCGGAGATCGGCAAGGTCGCCACGCTGGCCGCCAATCACCGTACCGAAGAGCGCATGGCGGCGTTCCTGCTGGACATGTCCGAGCGTTACGCGCGGCGCGGCTTTTCCGCCACGCGCTTCAACCTGACGATGGCACGCACCGAGATCGCCAATTACCTGCGGATGGCGCCGGAAACCGCCAGCCGCGTGCTGCGTCGCCTGAGCGATGATGGGATCATCGCGGTGAAGCAGCGCGAGATCCTGCTGCTGCAGCCCGAGCGCCTGGCGGCGCTGGCGGTGGCCGACGAATCCGATTCGAACTGAACCTGGCCGGGAGCCGACGATGAAACGCGCTGGACTGTTGTTGCTGGGACTGCTGGCCACGCTGCCAGCCTGGGCGGCCGACCTGACGGTGTCGGCGGCATCGAGCCTGACCGAGAGCTTCCGCGAGCTGGGCACCGCCTATGAGAAGGCGCACCCGGGAACCAAGGTCGATTTCAACTTCGCCGCCTCTGGCGTGCTGCTGCAGCAGATCAGCCGTGGCGCACCGGTGGACGTCTTCGCGTCGGCCGATGAAACCACGATGGACCAGGCACAGCAGCAGGACCTGCTGGCGGCCGGCACCCGCGAGGTGTTCGCGGTGAACGCGCTGTGGGTAGTAGTGCCGCCGCAGGCCAAGGCCGCGCCGCGTAGCTTGAAGGACCTGGCCGGTGCCGGCGTGCAGCGCATCGCACTGGGCAACCCGGACAGCGTGCCGGTCGGCCGCTATGCCAAGGGCGCGCTGCAGGCAGCCGGCCTGTGGCCGTCGGTGCAGGGCAGGATCATCACCACGCAGAACGTGCGCCAATCACTGGATTACGTGGCGCGCGGTGAAGTGGATGCCGGCTTCGTCTATGCCACCGATGCGCAGGCGATGCCCGACCGGGTGCGCCGCGCCTTCGCGGTGCCGGTGGCGGGGCGCATCGCCTATCCGCTGGCGGTGACCAAGGCCAGTGCGCAGCCGGCGGAGGCCAAGCGGTTTGCCGCCTTCGTGCGTTCGGCGCAGGGCCAGGCGATCCTGGCCAGGCACGGGTTTGGCAAGCCCTGAGGCATGGATCTCGACTGGAGCGCACTCGGGTTGTCGCTGAAGGTGGCCGGCTGGGCCACCGCGATCAATCTGGTGCTGGGCGTGGCACTGGGCGCGCTGCTGGCGCGGCGGCGATTTCCCGGCCGTGAGCTGCTGGATTCGCTGCTGACCCTGCCGATGGTGTTGCCGCCGACTGTGCTGGGGTATTACCTGCTGGTGCTGATCGGCCGCAACGGACTGATCGGTGCGTGGCTGCAGTCGTGGTTCGGCATCAACCTGGTGTTCACCTGGCAGGCGGCGGTGATCGCTGCGGCGGTGGCTTCGCTGCCGCTGGTGTTCAAACCGGCGCGCGCGGCGTTCGAGGAAGTGGACGGACAGCTGGAGCAGGCCGCACGCACGCTCGGGGTATCCGAAGCGGCAGTGTTCTTCCGCATCACGTTGCCGCTGGCCTGGCGCGGCATCCTCGCTGGCCTGCTGCTGGCATTTGCACGCGCGATGGGCGAGTTCGGTGCCACGCTGATGGTGGCCGGCAGCATTCCGGGCCGCACGCAGACGCTGTCGATCGCCATCTACGAAGCGGTGCAGGCCGGTCAGGACGGCAAGGCCAACGCGCTGGTGATCCTGACCTCGGTGGTGTGCATCGTGATCCTGCTGCTGGCCGCACGGCTGGTGGGCGGGCGTCGCCGGGAGCTGCGCGATGTGGCTTGATCTGCAGGTGCAGCGCCAACTGCAGGCGGCCGGCCAGGATTTCGTGCTGGACGTAGCGTTGCAGTGCACGCAGCGGCAGGTGGTGCTGTTCGGGCCCTCCGGTGCGGGCAAGAGCCTGACCCTGAAGGCAGTGGCCGGGTTGCTGAGGCCGGGCCAGGGCCACGTGCGCCTGCAGGGGCAGACCTTGTTTGACGCGGCGGCGGGCGTGGACCTGCCACCGCAGCGTCGTCGGCTGGGCTATGTGTTCCAGGATTACGCGCTGTTCCCACACCTGAGCGTGCGCCAGAACGTGGCGTTCGGTCTGCAGAAGGGGTGGTTGAATCCGAGGGCTGGCCAGCGCTTCGATGCGGTGGAGCAGTGGTTGCACGCATTCCGCATCGACGCGGTCGGTGATCTGCTGCCGTCGCAGGTATCCGGCGGCCAGCGTCAGCGCACCGCCTTGGCACGTGCATTGGTGACGCAGCCGCAGGCGCTGCTGCTGGATGAGCCGTTCTCCGCGCTGGATCATGACCTGCGCCAGCACCTGCGCCAGGAGCTTGAGACGGTGCTGGACAATACTGGCATTCCGTTGCTGTTGATCAGCCACGACCCGCAGGATGTGGCCATGTTCGGCCAGCAGGTAGCACGCGTGGTGGATGGTCGTATCGTCGGCGGTTGACCCGCGATGGACGCAAGGGTGATGGATGG
>NZ_JAOECR010000041.1:0-46280 GCF_029836955.1 Stenotrophomonas sp. GD04054
GATGCTGAAGGTGGGTCAAGCCTGCTTCCAGCAGGCTTGACCACGAACATAGGATCTCGACTACGCAGGAGCAGTCGAGCATGGCTCGACTCTACTGGGCCAGCTTGACCCCATTGAGTCGCACGATCATCGCGTGGTCACGACCCAGCACCACTTCGGCGGTATTGCTGCCCGCGCGCACGGCACGTGCAAGGCCCGCCGGATACTTCACTGGGACGCCGGCCAGGGTCTGCACATGCTGGGCCGGAGAGATCCTGCTCCTGATCACGAACTCGGCACAGCTGCCTTCGAGCAGATACACAGGCGATCCTGCCGGAAATTCGATCAACCGCAGGATGCGCGCCTCGCCCTCCTGCATGCTGCGGAGGGGCGTCCCCTGCGTCCGCAGGCGGCGCAGCGCGCGCTGGGCGCGGGACCACGGCCAGTAGGAGATGGCGTAGATGGCCACGCCGACAGCATAGACGGCAACGGCCGCCACGACCCACACGGCCGCCTCAGGCATCTGAAAAAATCCTGTCGGTGAAAAACCGCAGTTGAAAACGCAGACGGGCCGTACAAGGACGGCCCGTCTTCAACGCATGCAGGCCCGGACTGGGCATCGCCGAGACGATCTCCAGCCGGAACGCCGGCCGCTTACAGGCGGCTGGCGATGGCCTGGGCAAAGCTCATGGTGGTGCCGGTGCCGCCCAGGTCGCCGGTCAGCGAATCCTTGGCTTCCATGGTCGCCACGATGGCCTTGCGCAGGCGCTCGGCATTTTCCGGCTGGCCGACATGGTCCAGCATCTGCGCCGCTGCCAGCAGCAGCGCGCACGGATTGGCCTTGCCCTGGCCAGCGATGTCCGGCGCGGTGCCGTGCACGGCTTCGAAGATCGCCGCGTCCTTGCCGATGTTGGCACCCGGGGCCAGGCCCAGGCCGCCGACGAGGCCGGCGCACAGGTCGGAGATGATGTCGCCGAACAGGTTGGTGGTGACGATCACGTCGAACTGTTCCGGACGCATCACCAGCTGCATGCAGCAGTTGTCGACGATCATTTCCTGGAATTCGATGTCCGGGTACTGCGCAGCCACTTCACGGGCGACATTCAGGAACAGGCCCGAGGTCGACTTGATGATGTTGGCCTTGTGTACGGCGGTGACCTTCTTGCGGCCGGTGCTCTTGGCCAGCTCGAAGGCGTAGCGCACGATGCGCTCGGAGCCCTTGCGGGTGATGCGGGTGCCGGAGAAGGCGGTCTCGCCGTCGGCCGACACTTCCTGGCCTTCGGCCAGGTAGGCACCTTCGGTATTCTCACGCACGGTGATCAGGTCGACGTTGTCGAAACGCGACTTGGTGTTCGGGAAGGTGTGGGCCGGACGCACATTGGCGTACAGGTCGAAGTGACGGCGCAGGCTGACGTTGATCGAGGTGAAGCCACCACCGACCGGGGTGGTCAGCGGGCTCTTCAGCGCGACCTTGTTGCGCGCGATCGATTCCAGGGTCACCGCCGGCATCAGGTCGCCGTGCTTTTCCAGGGCCACCAGGCCGGCGTCGGCGTCTTCGTACTCCAGGCCAGTCTTGAGCTGGTCGAGCACGAACAGGGTGGCGTCCATGATTTCCGGGCCAATGCCGTCGCCGCGGATGACCGTAATTTTCTGCGTCATTGATCGATGTTCCGAACAGGGGGAAAAACGCCGTCCGGACGTGCCCGGAAACGCCGGCGCAAAGGAAGTTTCACCGGCAATTATGCCTGAGCCGGGGCCGAGGTCCCAAATAGACCATGGTCCCAGTGCCCGGCTCAGGCAGAATTGCCCGCGCATCCCACCTTATCCCCGCGCCTGTCGGCGCGCCCCTTCAACAAGAAGGGGCTCCTGGGCTGTTGGATTGCGGGGAAGCGCTCGGTAGTGCCGGCCGCTGGCCGGCAACCTCGGCCATTCCGGATTCAGGGTATGCCGGCCAGCGGCCGGCACTACCCTTCAGTGCGCGTGCGCTTCCGGGGCGGCGCCGCCGCCTTCGAGCTGGTCGAGGAAGTCGACCGCGCGGCGCAGGTGCGGGATCACGATCGAGCCGCCCACCACCAGGCCGACCGAGAAGGTCTCGAAGAACTCTTCTCGGGTCACCCCGGCGTCCTTGCACTGGGCCACGTGGTAGCTGATGCAGTCGTCGCAGCGCAGCACCATCGAGGCCACCAGGCCCAGCAGTTCCTTGGTCTTCACGTCCAGCGCGCCGGCCTGGTAGGTCTGCGTGTCCAGCGCGAAGAAGCGGCGCACCACCTGGTTCGGCTCGCCCAGGATCCGCTCGTTCATGCGCTTGCGGAAGTCGGTGAACTCGGCGATGCGGTCCTTGCTGCCGTCGTCGGCCGCGCTCATGCCTGGCCCTGCCCGGCCAGCAGCGGCTCGAGCTTGCCTTCACGGTGCAGGGCCATCATGTCGTCGTAGCCGCCCACGTGGACGTCGCCGACGAAGATCTGCGGCACGCTGGTACGGCGGGTCAGTGCCATCATCTTCTCGCGCTCGACCGGGTCCAGGTCGATGCGGACCTCGGTCCACTGCTGGCCCTTGCTCTTCAGGAAGTTCTTGGCGGCCACGCAGTACGGGCAGACGGCGGTGGAATAGATGGTGATGGCGGGGGCACCGCCGGCGGTCTGGGCTGTCACGGGAAACTCCACGATGGATCGACGGTCTACATATGGTACCGGTGCGCTGGAATTTCCACGCCACGGCCGCAACACTGTGGATTAACGAATGGTTGCCCCCCACCCTGCCACGCTTGGCGCGCCCTGCCCGAGGACCCACTGCTTGCGAGCCCTGCTGCTGACTACCGCCGTCACCCTGGCCTTGGCCATGCCGCTCGCCCAGGCCCAGGAGAAGCTGCCCGACATCGGCTCCTCGGCCGGCGAGCTGCTGACCCCGGCCCGCCAGGCCGAGTACGGCGCGATGATGCTGCGCGAGCTGCGCAACTACGGCTACCTGCTGGATGACCCGCTGGTCAACGACTGGCTGCAGACCATGGGTACCCGGCTCGGCTCCAACAGCGACCAGCCTCGCCAGCCCTACACGTTCTTCGTGATGAAGGACCGCCAGATCAACGCCTTCGCCACGCTGGGCGGCTACATCGGGGTCAATGCCGGCCTGGTGCTGACCGCCGAGCGCGAGGACGAGGTGGCTGCGGTGCTGTCACACGAAATCGCGCACGTCACCCAGCAGCACGTGCTGCGCGGGGTCGAGCGTGCCCAGCGCGACCAGATCCCGATCCTGCTCGGCATGCTGGCGGCGGTGGTGGCCGCACAGGCCAGCAACAGCACGTCGTCCGGCAACGCGACGATGGCCGCGATCAGCTCGGGCATGGGCCTGATGCAGCAGCGCCAGATCAACTACACCCGCTCCAACGAATCCGAGGCCGATCGCCTCGGCATCCGCACGCTGTCGCGCAGCGGTTACGACGTGGACGCCATGGCCGGCTTCTTCGAGCGGATGGCATCGGCGATGCGCGGCAACGAGGGTGGCTACAGCGTGCCCGAGTTCCTGCGCACCCATCCGGTCAACATCACCCGCATCAGCGAGGCGAAGGCCCGCGCCGACCAGATGAAGAAGGACACCGTGCTGCTGACCACCAGCACCCCCAGCGGCGAGCGCAGGGAGCGCGTGGACCCGGCCGATCCCAGCCTGGCCGAACCTCTGTTGCGCGGAACCAACCCGCTGCTGCCCACCAGCGTGCTGCGCATCCCGATGGGCCAGCTCAGCCGCGGCGCCAGTGGCGACTTCGACTGGGCCCGCGAGCGCCTGCGCGTGCTCAGCGCGGATTCCACCCCCGAGCTGGAACGCGAGTATGCCGATCTGGCCAAGCGTCAGAAGGACGGCCTCAACGATGCCCAGCGCTATGGCCAGGCGCTGGCGGTGATGCGCAGCGGTCGCGCCGGCGCCACCCAGGCCCGGCAGACCCTGGCAGGCCTGCTGCAGACCCGCCCGGACAACCTGTGGCTGGCTCTGGGGCTGGGCGAGGCCGAATCGCGTGCAGGCCAGACCGCCCAGGCCAACAGTCGCTTCGAGCAGTTGCTGCGTCAGCACCCCAACAGCCGTCCGGTGGCGCTGACCTATGCCGAGATCCTGAACGAACAGGGCAGCCGCGAGGCGGGCCAGCGCGCGCAGGCCATGCTGCGGCCCCTGCTGTCGCAAAGCGGTAACGATCCGGTCTTCCAGCAGCGGTACGCCCGCGCCAGCGAGTTGGCCGGCGACAGCGTGCGTGCCAGCGAGGCCTACGCCGAGGCGGCCTTCCTCAGCGGCCGGCCGGAACAGTCGCTGATGCAGCTGCAGGCGCTCAAGCGCAACCCGGCGCTGGACTACGTAGGCCGGGCGCGGGTGGATGCGCGCATCGAGGCGATCACCCCCACCGTGCTGGAGCTGCGCCGGCAGGGCGTGCAGGACCCGGACCTGGACCGCCGCTGAGCGCTGCATGACCGGCCGATGGCAATCCCGAACGGTTCCGGCCAGGTAGTCACAAACATGTCATCAAACCGTAGTCTACTGGCACCACTCCAGTAACCGAGCCCTACGGTGTCCTCGTGCAGAAACGCATCCTGATCGTCGATGACGAGCCCGCGATCCGTGAAATGGTCGCCTTCGCCCTGCGCAAGGGCGATTACGAACCGGTTCACGCCGGCGACGCCCGTGAGGCCCAGACCGCCATCGCCGACCGCGTCCCCGACCTGATCCTGCTGGACTGGATGCTGCCCGGCACCAGCGGCCTGGACCTGGCCCGGCGCTGGCGCAAGGAAACCCTGACCCGCGAAGTGCCGATCATCATGCTGACCGCCCGCGGCGAAGAGAACGACCGCGTGGGTGGCCTTGAAGCCGGCGTCGACGACTATGTGGTCAAGCCGTTCTCGGCGCGCGAACTGCTGGCCCGCATCCGTGCGGTGATGCGCCGCGCCCGCGAGGACGACGAGGACGGCAGCGTGGCGGTCGGCCCGATCCGCATCGACGGCGCCGCCCATCGCGTGTTCGCCAACGACCAGCCGGTGCCGATCGGCCCGACCGAATACCGCCTGCTGCACTTCTTCATGACCCACCCGGAGCGCGTCTATACCCGCGCCCAGCTGCTGGACCATGTGTGGGGCGGCAGCGTGTACGTGGAGGAGCGCACCATCGACGTGCACATCCGCCGCCTGCGCAAGACGCTGGAACCGTTCAATGCCGAAAACATGGTGCAGACCGTGCGCGGCGCCGGCTACCGCTTCTCCACTGCTACCTGAGCCTCGTCGTGCCGGCGCCACGCACCTGCGGGTGCCGGCGCCGGCAACTCTGCTATAACCCTCGGTTCACCCCAGTGAACCGCCGCACCTCAACGACGAGATCGCAATGCCCCGCCACATCCGCTCTGCCTGGTTGAAGACCCTGGCCACCGTTGCCGCGGTACTGCTGTTCGCCGGACTGGTGGGGTGGTTCACGGGCCATCTGTGGTTGTGCATCGCGTTGGGCGCGCTGGCCACGCTGGCCTGGCATTACTGGCGCCTGCGCAGCGTGCTGCGGCGCCTGACCGCGCGCCAGCGCTGGGATACCGCCGAAGAAGGCACCGGCGTCTGGAACGAGCTGGACCGCCTGCTGTACCGCAACCAGGTGGAAATGCGCGTGCGCAAGCGCCGCCTGCTGGACATGCTGCGCAGCTATCGCGCTGCGGCCGCCGCACTTCCCGATGCGGTGGTGGTGCTGGACCGCAACAGCCAGCGCGTGCAGTGGTTCAACGAAGCGGCCACCGCCCTGCTCGGCCTGCATCACCCCGGCGACCTCGGCGAAGCCCTGGTCGAACGCCTGCAGCCGATGCCGCTGGCGCACTGGCTGGCCGGCGGCCGCAATGCCGAGCCGATCCTCGACGTGCCTTCGCCGGTCGATCCGGCGATCCGCCTGAACCTGCGCCTGATTCCCTATTCGTCGGATTACTGGCTGCTGATCGCCCGCGACGTCAGCAAGCTGCTGCGCCTGGAACAGGTGCGCCGCGATTTCGTGGCCAACGTTTCACACGAACTGCGCACGCCGCTCACCGTGGTGCACGGCTACCTGGACATGATGGACCCGGAGGATTTCCCGGGAACCGGACCGATGCTGGAAGAAATGCGCAAGCAGAGCCAGCGTATGGCCCAGCTGGTGGAAGACCTGCTGACCCTGTCGCGCCTCGAATCGCAGGAACACAGCGAGGAAGAGACCGTGGCCATGCAACCGATGCTGGCGACCCTGCGCCGCGAAGCCGAAGCGCACAGCCAGGGCCGCCACCAGATCAGCATCGACGACCTGGCCGGCGTTGACCTGCAGGGCTCGACCAAGGAACTGCACAGCGCCTTCTCCAACCTGGTCACCAATGCGGTGCGCTATACCCCGGCCGGGGGCCGCATCGCGGTGGAGTTCCGCCGCGAAGGCGACGGTGCGGTGCTGGCGGTGCGCGATTCCGGCTACGGCATCCCGGCCACCCACCTACCGCGCCTGACCGAACGTTTCTACCGTGTGTCCAGCAGCCGCTCGCGCGAGAGCGGCGGCACCGGGCTGGGCCTGTCCATCGTCAAGCACATCCTCGGCCTGCATCACGCACGGCTGGAGATTGAAAGCGAAGTCGGCAAGGGCTCGGTGTTCTCCTGCCATTTCGATGCCGACCACGTGCGCCCGCGCGAGTCCGCCCCCCTGACCTCCATCGAAGAATGACGCCATGAGCAGCCTCGGATCCCTCCCCCTCCCCGTGAGCCCGGACAACGATCCGTTGCGCGACCCGGCGCTGTACATCAACCGCGAACTGTCGCAGCTGGATTTCAACTTCCGCGTGCTGGCCCAGGCGATGGACCCGCAGGTGCCGCTGCTGGAGCGCCTGCGCTTCATGTGCATCTCCTGCACCAACCTCGACGAGTTCTTCGAGATCCGCGCCGCTGCCGTACGCCACGCGCAGGAATTCGGCCTGCCGCCGGCGCCGGACGGGATGAGCCCGCAGGCCATCCTCAACGCCATCCATGACCGCGCCGCGGAGCTCGTGGACCAGCAGTACCGCTGCTGGAACGAGACGCTGCGCCCGGCGCTGATGGAGGCCGGCATCGGCGTGCTCGGCCGCCATTCCTGGACCGATCGCCAGAAGCGCTGGCTGCGTGCGTACTTCCGCAACGAGATCATGCCGGTGCTGTCACCGCTGGGCCTGGACCCGGTGCACCCGTTCCCGAAGATCCTCAACAAGTCGCTGAACATCGTGGTGGTGCTGAAGGGCACCGACGCGTTCGGCCGCGCCGGCCACCTGGCCATCGTGCGTGCGCCGCGCTCGCTGCCGCGCATCATCCAGCTGCCGGAGAAGCTCGGCGGTCCGCAGAACTTCGTGTTCCTGTCCTCGGTGCTGTCCACGTTCGTCGATGAACTGTTCCCGGGCATGGAAGTCCAGGGTGCCTACCAGTTCCGCGTTACCCGCAACTCCGAGCTGGTGGTGGACGAGGAGGAAGTGGAGAACCTGGCACTGGCACTGCGCGACGAACTGGTCGACCGCGGCTACCGGCCGGCAGTGCGCCTGGAAATCGCGCAGGACATGCCGCGCGAGATCGTGCGCACCCTGCTGCAGAACTTCGGCCTGACCGAGAACGCGGTGTACCGCATCGACGGCCCGGTCAACCTCAATCGCATCATCCAGCTGTACGACCTGATCGCACAGCCAGACCTGAAGTACCCGCCGATGACCCCGCGCACGCTGCGCGACAGCGACGGCATCTTCGAGACAGTGGCGCGCCACGACCTGCTGCTGCATCACCCGTTCGATGCCTTCACCGCGGTGCTGGACCTGATCCGGCAGGCGGCGGTCGATCCCAACGTGCTGGCGATCAAGCAGACCCTGTACCGCACCGGCAAGGATTCGCTGATTGTCGATGCACTGATCCAGGCCGCACGCAACGGCAAGGACGTGACCGTGGTGGTCGAACTGCGCGCCCGCTTCGACGAGGAAGCCAACCTCGGCCTGGCTGATCGCCTGCAGGAGGCCGGCGTGCAGGTGGTGTATGGCGTGGTCGGCTACAAGACCCACGCCAAGATGCTGCTGATCGTGCGCCGCGAGGGCCGCAAGCTGCGCCGCTATGTGCACCTTGGTACCGGCAACTACCACAGCGGTACCGCCCGTGCGTACACCGACATCAGCCTGATCACCGCCGATGCGGACATCGGCAACGATGTGCACCTGCTGTTCCAGCAGCTGTCCGGGCTGGCCTCGAAGATGAAGCTCAAGCGCCTGCTGCAGTCGCCCTTCACCCTGCACACCGGCATCCTCGGCCGCATCGAGCGCGAGACGCGCATCGCCGCCGCCGGCCGCCCGGCGCGGATCATCGCCAAGATGAACGCCCTGAACGAACCGCAGGTGGTGCGCGCGCTGTACGCCGCCTCGCAGGCCGGCGTGCAGATCGACCTGATCATCCGCGGCGCCTGCACTCTGCGCCCGGGTGTGCCGGGCATCTCGGACAACATCCGCGTGCGCTCGATCGTCGGCCGCTTCCTGGAGCACAGCCGCGTCTACTGGTTCGGCAACGACGGCGCACCGGAGATGTACTGCGCCAGCGCCGACTGGCTGGAACGCAACCTGCTGCGCCGGGTCGAGACCTGCTTCCCGATCCTCGACCCGGAGCTGGCCAAGCGGGTCTACCGCGAGGTCCTGCAGAACTACCTGGACGACAACCTCAACGCCTGGGAACTGGATGCCGACGGCATCTACCACAAGCGTGCGCCCGCCCACGACGAGGCACCGCATTCTGCGCAGATGGCACTGATGCAGGGTCTGTAACCCGGTGTGTCGACCAAGGTCGACACCCACCAACAGCAGAAATCTGTCGAAGGCGGGGTGGGTCCGGTTGCGGGGGCGTGAGCGGCATGGGCCCGAGGCATGCCTCGGGCGGGTTGGGCAGGATGCCCAGCCCCGGTCTTGCCGTGTGCGCAGGACAGCGCACACGAGCAGGCGCGACCGAAGCTACATGGGTGAGGGCGCTTTGTTTGCGAAGCACCGCTTCGCAAGCGCCCGAACGCCCAGCCGCCAGCGGCTGGGCCGGGCCCCGGAGGGGGACTTGCGCCGTCCCCCGCAACCGGACTCCCCCCGCCATCCCACGGATAGCCCGCTGTTGCTGTTGCTGTTGCTGTTGCTGTTGCCGTTGCTCTGGCCTCTGCGGGTGCAGGGCGCAGCCCTGCCGCACTCCCCTACAAAATGTGAAGGCCGCGCGGTGACGAGCACACCGCCCCTTCGGCTAACATTCGTCCATGCCGCACACCACCACGACTCCGCCCGCATTGCAGGATGGCGACCTGCTGGCCGCCATCGACCTTGGCTCCAATAGTTTCCACATGGTCATCGCGCGCTACACGCTCGGCCAGCTGCGGGTAATCGACCGCCTGCGCGAGACGGTGCGCATGGCCGACGGCCTGGATGGCAAAGGGGGACTCTCCTCCGCTGCCCGGCAGCGCGCGCTGGAATGCCTGGCCCGCTTCGGCCAGCGCATCCGCAATGTACCGCCGCACCGGGTGCGCGCACTGGCCACCAACACCGTGCGCCAGCTGCGTTCACCGCAGTCGTTCCTGGTTCCCGCCGAAACCGCGCTCGGGCACGCCATCGAAGTGGTCAGCGGCCGCGAAGAAGCGCGCCTGATCTACCTGGGCGTGGCCCATGCACAACCGCCCAAGCCCGGCCAGCGCCGGCTGGTCATCGACATCGGCGGCGGCTCCACCGAATTCATCATCGGCATGGGCATGCAGACCCTGGAGCGCGAAAGCCTGCAGGCCGGCTGCATTGCCAGCACCCGGCGTTTCTTCCCCGGCGGCAAGCTGAGCAAGAAGCGCTGGAAGGACGCGCTGGCCGAGATCGGTCGCGAGTTCCAGCCCTTCGCCAGCAAGTACCGCGCGCTGGGCTGGCAGGAAGCGCTGGGTTCTTCGGGCACGCACAAGGCGATCAGCGAGATCTGCGCGACGATGAAGCTGAGCAAGGGCGCGATTACCGCCGAGGCCCTGCCGCAACTGCGCGACGAACTGCTGAAGGCCAAGAAGATCGACGACATCCAGTTGCCGGGACTGTCCAGCGACCGCCGCCCGATCATTGCCGGCGGCATCCTGGTGCTGGAGGCCGCCTTCCAGGCACTGGGCCTGCAGAAGCTGCTGGTCAGCAAGGCCGCGATGCGCGAAGGCATCCTCTACGACATCGTCGGCCGCGCTGGCGAGAACGATCTGCGCGATGAATCGGTGTCCGCGCTCAGCCAGCGCTACGGCATCGATACCGTGCAGGCCGACCGTGTGCAGGACACCGCGCTGTCACTGCTGGAACAGGTGCAGGAACGCTGGCGGCTCGATGCCGACGACGCGCGCATGCTCGGCTGGGCCGCGCGCCTGCACGAGCTGGGCCTGATGATCGCGCACAGCGGCTACCACGTGCATGGCAGTTACGTGCTGGAACACTCGGATATCGCCGGCTTCTCGCGGCAGGAACAGCAGATGCTGGCCGCGCTGGTGCGCAGCCATCGCCGCAGCGTGACCAAGACCGCCTTCGACGCCCTGCCCGAGCGCCTGCTGCTGACCGCTCGCCGGCTGGCCGCCCTGCTGCGCTTGGCGGTGCTGCTCAATCGTGCCCATGAGGACGATCCACTGCCGGCGTTGGAACTGACCGCCGACGACAACCGCCTGTCGTTGATCGTGCCGCAGGCCTTCATTGATGCCCGGCCACTGCTGCGCGCCGATCTGATCGGCGAGACCGACGGCATCGCCGGGCTGGGCATCCAGTTCCGGCCCTTCGTAGCCTGAGGCTCACGCTTTCCCGCGAGGGAAAGAAGGTCACACACCGTTACGGTTCGCGCATGCGCCCCCGGTTGACCTGCTGCGACGCAGCAGATCAAGTCGGGGGAGCGCATTCAGCGTTACAGCTAAGCGACTGCTTTTGTTGAGCTTTCGTGAAATCTGACGATGAAGCCTGGTACAAATCGACACGACCTCTTTACAGAGCATTAACCAACGAGACTACTATCGGGTCATCGGTCCGCTTATGGGCGGCCGATTTCTTCGACGCCCCTTTTGGCGTCCCTGCACGACCTGAGAGAGAGAGAGCTCGTCATGACTTCACGTACCACCCCCCTGGGGCAGGCCATCCGCTACGCCCTGGCAACCACTGCGACGCTGGCCGCCCTGCCTGCGTTCGCCCAGAGTGGCAGCACCGCCGCGCCGACCACCCTGGATCGCATCGAGATCACTGGCTCGCGCATCCGCCAGGTGGACGTGGAGACCGCTCAGCCGGTCCTGGCACTGAGCCGGTTGGACATCGAGCGCCAGGGCTTCAGCTCGGTGGCCGACATCCTGCAGAACGTGACCGCCATGGGCAGCCCGGCGATCAGCCGTGCAAACGCACTGAGCTCGGGCGAAAACACCGGCGGCACCTACATCGACATGCGCAACCTGGGCGCGCAGCGCACCCTGGTGCTGGTCAACGGCAAGCGCCTGGGCATCAGCACCTCGGGCCTGCAGGACGTGTCCTCGCTGCCGGTGTCGGCGGTGGAGCGCATCGAAGTGCTGAAGGATGGCGCGTCGGCCATCTACGGTTCCGATGCGATGGCCGGCGTGGTCAACATCATCACCCGTTCCAACGTCAACGGTGTGACCGCCAACGTCTACCACGGCCAGTACAGCGAAGGTGACGGCGCGCGCGACCGCTTCGACGTGGTGGGTGGCTGGAGCAATGACCGCGTGTCGCTGACCCTGGCACTGGAGCACTCCGAAGAAAAGAGCGTCTGGGCCAAGGACCGCTGGTTCAGCAAGTACGGCGTGAGCGACCGCCACCCGAACGATGCCTCCAACTGGACCACGCTGAGCCAGTGGGGCCAGGTCACCGGCCTGAAGGGCGGCCCGGGCTGCACCAACACCAAGGACGGCTGCGGCTATTCGCTCAACCGTGGTGCTGACCCGACCAACCCGGCCAACTACCACCTGACCAATGCGACCCCGTTCACCGGCGACGTCAGCAACGCCAACGAACAGATGCACGTCATGTATCCGCTCAAGCGTGATTCGGTGTACTTCGACGGTCGCTTCAAGATCACCGACCAGGTCAACCTGCGCACCGAATTCGGCTACAACAAGCGTTCGGCCGAGCGCCAGATTGCAGGCTACCCCCTGCAGTCCAGCTCGGTGTCCATCTCGGGCGACCCGACCGCCACCGGCCTGATGTCCAAGGACAGCTACTTCAATCCGTTCGGCAACCAGCACGGCTATGCCAAGCCAACCGACGTGGCCTGGAACCGCCGCACCTGGGAAATCCCGCGTGTGAGCACCAGCGAACTGAAGACCTACCGTGCGGTAGTGTCGCTGGATGGCAGCTTCGAGATCGGCCAGCGCTACTTCGACTGGGACGTGGGCTACCAGTACAACCGCAACGAGCTGACCGCTACCGCCACCGGCAACCTGCACAAGAAGCGCGTGCGTGACGCCGTGGGTCCGTCGTTCCTGGATCCGGCCACCGGCAAGGTGATGTGTGGCCGTCCGGGCGCGGTGATCAGCGGCTGCACGCCGTGGAACCCGCTGGTGCCCTACGGCAAGAACGATCCGAACGGACTGACCGGCAATGAAGAACTGATGGCCTGGCTGTTCCCGGCGGAGCACACCACCGGCCGGACCACCACCAAGAACGCGTTCGCCAACCTGTCCGGCAGCATCATGACCCTGCCGGCCGGCGACCTCGGCTTCGCTTTCGGCGTGGAAAGCCGCAAGGAAGATGGCCGCTACACCCCCGATGCCCTGGCCCAGACCGGCGCTACCACCAACCTGGCCGCAGGCCCGACCGGTGGCAGCTACAACGTGAAGGAAGCCTACCTGGAGCTCAGCGTGCCGGTGCTGGCCGACCTGCCCGGTGCGCGTGAGCTGAGCTTCAGTGCCGCCACCCGCTACTCCAAGTACAACACCTTCGGCAACACGCTCAACAGCAAGTTCGGCTTCAAGTGGAAGCCGATCGACCAGCTGCTGGTCCGTGGTACCTGGGCCGAAGGATTCCGCGCACCGACCATCAACGATCTGTACGGTGGCGGTTCGGAAACCTTCGCGCAGTTCAGCGACCCGTGCGACACCGTGTTCGGCTCGGCCAAGGGCAGTGCTGAAGTCCGCGCGCGCTGCGCACGTGACATCGCCGATGCTGCCAACTTCCGCCAGCTGAAGCAGGGCAACGCCCCGGTGACCACGGCACAGGATGCAACCCCGACGCCGTTCGTGTCCGGTTCGAACCCGCTGCTGGTTCCGGAAACCTCGACCAGCAAGACGCTGGGCCTGGTGTGGAGCCCGACCTTCCTCAGCAACCTCAACGTGGCGCTGGACTGGTGGAAGATCCGCATCGACAACACCATCGTCGGTGACAGCCCGAACCAGATCCTGAAGGACTGCTACGAGCAGGGCATCGAATCGCGCTGCAGCCGCTTCACCCGCGACCCGTCCAACGGCATCGTCACCGGCCTGAAGTTCGGCAACCGCAATGCCGGTTTCGCGGAGACCGAAGGTTATGACCTGGATGTCAGCTATCGCGTCGACACCAGCTACGGCAAGCTGAGCGCAGGCTGGACCAGCACCTATGTGAGCAAGAACGTCTACCGCTCCACCAACGATGTCCGTGATGCGATCACGCCGATCAACGGCGTTGCCAACACCATCGGCACCGCCACCAGCCTTGCGTTCCGCGTGCGCTCGAACCTGGTGCTGGGCTGGGATGTGGGTGACTTCGGCGTCAGCTGGACGGCACGCTACTACTCCGGTGTGAAGGAGCGCTGCCTCAACGCCTCGCGTTATGCGGACGAATGCTCCGATCCGACCTTCCTGGCTCCGTGGCTGAAGTCGCCGACCGCGTACAACGAGCGCGGTGCGGTGACCTTCCACGACGTGCAGTTCCGCTACAACCTGCCGTGGGATGCCACCGTTTCGGTGGGCGCGAACAATGTGTTCGGCAAGGAAGCGCCGGTGATGTACAGCAAGCCGAACTCGTCGTTCTCCTACTACGGTGGCTACGACATCGGTCGTTTCATGTACATGAAGTACCAGCAGCGCTTCTGATCCATCCGCGCTGTTGAAGCTCGACGACCACGGCCCTTCGGGGCCGTGGTTTTTTTCTGCCTCCGCGCAGAGTGTCGCTTTCCACATTGACCGTGATGCGTTCAATCAGGGACACGGTCCTCTGCGCTGCGTCCGCCGCGATGCCACAGGTTGGAGCAATCGATTGATTTGCTTCCGCTTTGTGCAGAAGCGTCACGGCCGTCTGCAGCGCTTTCGTCGCTTGCCCATACGTCTCCCCATCCATCTTCACTAGGTTCGAACATCCACCGCCGCGGTGGAGTTGACGCAGCCCCGCTTGGCTGTGTTCCGAAGACTTCGAAGACTGAGAGAGAGACCCATGACCATCCGTATTCCCGAGCTCGGGTTGGCGATCCGTCGTGCACTGGCGATGACGGCCACCACCGCACTGGCCGCCCCCGCATTCGCCCAGCACGCACCGGAAGCCACCACGCTGGACCGTATCGAGATCACCGGTTCGCGCATCCGCCAGGTCGACCTGGAAACCGCGCAGCCGGTGCTGACCATCAGCCGCGCCGACATCGAGCGGCAGGGCTTCAATTCCGTTGCCGACATCCTGCAGAACCTGACCGCAACCGGCAGCCCGGCCTTGAGCCGTGCCAGCCCGCTCAGTGCAGGCGAGGCCGCAGGCGGCAGCTACGTGGACATGCGCGGCCTCGGTGCACAGCGCACCCTGGTGCTGGTCAACGGCAAGCGCCTGGGCATGACCACTTCGGGTTACCAGGATATATCCAGCATTCCCGCCGCTGCCGTGGAACGCATGGAAGTGCTGAAGGACGGCGCCTCGGCCATCTACGGTTCCGACGCGATGGCCGGCGTGGTCAACATCATCACCCGGCGCAACGTCCAGGGCGTGACCGCCAACGTCTACCACGGGCAGTTCAGCGAAGGCGATGGTGCCCGCACCCAGTACGACGTGGTTGCCGGCTGGTCGAATGACCGCGCTTCGATCAGTGTCGCCGCCGAGCATGTCGAAGAAAAGGGCGTTTGGGCGAAGGACCGCGGCTTCAGCGCCTACACCTATACCGATCGTCATCCGGACGATGGCTGGACCACGGTCGGGCAGTGGGGGCGCATCATCGGCTTCAAGGGCCCGGGCTGCAGCAGCGCCCGTGGCTGCAGCTATTCGCTCGATCGCGGCAGCCAGCCGGGCGGGCCGGACAGCTTCCACCTCAGTGACAACACACCGTTCACCGGTGATGTCAGCAACAGCAATGAACAGATGCACGTGCAGACGCCGATCAAGCGCGATTCGCTCTTCGTCGATGCGCGCATGGATCTGAACGACCAGATCCGCTTCAACACCCAGCTGGCCTACAACCGACGCACCACCACGCGCCAGATTGCCGGCTATCCGTTCCAGTCCGGTGCGGCCGGCATCACGCCGATGTCCGCCGACAGCTGGTTCAATCCGTTCGGCAGCCACCACGGCTATGAACGCCCAAGCGACGTGCACTGGAACCGCCGAACCTGGGAGATTCCACGCGTCAGCACCAGTGAACTGACCACCTGGCAGAGTGTCGCAGCGTTTGAAGGCAGCTTCCAGTTCGCCGGTCGCGACTTCGATTGGGAAGCCGGCTACCAGTACAACCGCAGCGAGCTGGAGCAGCGTGCCACCGGCAACCTGCACAAGCAGCGCGTTGCCGATTCCACCGGTCCTTCGTTCTACAACCCGGCCACCGGCAAGGTGGAATGCGGTACACCGGATGCACCGATTGCCGGCTGCAAGCCCTGGAATCCACTGGTGCCGTATGGCCAGGATGACCCGTACGGCCTGACCGGCAATGGCGAACTGCAGGACTGGCTGTTCCCCGAGGAACTCACCCGTGGCCGCAACACCACCCGCAACCTGTTCGCCAGCCTCAGTGGCGGCCTTGCCACGCTGCCTGCCGGGGAACTGGGCTTCGCCCTGGGTGTGGAGAGCCGCCGCGAGGAGGGTCGCTTCATTCCCGACGCGCTGGCCCAGACCGGCGCCACCACCAACCTGGCGGCGGGCCCCACCGGCGGTGGCTACCGTGTCGACGAGGCCTATCTGGAGCTGAGCGTGCCGGTGCTGAGCGACCTCCCCGGTGCACGCCAGCTGACCCTGGACATGGCAACGCGCTACTCGGACTACACCACCTTCGGCGGAACCCTCAACAGCAAGTTCGGCATCTCGTGGAAGCCGATCGACCAGTTGCTGGTCCGTGGCACCTGGGCCCAGGGTTTCCGTGCGCCGACCATCTCGAATCTGTACGGCGGCGGCTCGCAGACCTTCACCACCGGCTTCCGTGACCCCTGCGATACGGTCTATGGCGCCGCCGCCAGCAGCCCGGAGGTACGTGCACGTTGCGCCGCCGACATCGCCAACGCGGACAGCTACCGCCAGCTCGGCCAGGGCAACGAGCCGATCACCGGCAGCAGTGGGCAGACGCCCCTGCCCTTCACCAACGGCTCCAATCCCGACCTGAAGCCGGAAACCTCGACCAGCCGCACGCTGGGCCTGGTCTGGAGCCCGACGTTTGCCGAAGGACTGAACATTGCGTTGGACTGGTGGAAGATCCGTATCGACAACACCATCGTCGCCGACCATCCCAACGATATCCTCCGCGACTGCTACGAACTGGGCATCGCCGAGCGCTGCGGCAGTTTCACCCGCGACCCGGAACTGGGCATCGTCAACACGCTCAACTATGGCAGCCGCAACAGCGGGTTCCGCCAGGCCGAAGGCTATGACCTGGAGATCGGCCACAAGATCGAAACGTCCTGGGGCACGCTGAGCGCCGACTGGAAGACCACCTATGTGGTCGCCGCGGAAGAACGGACCACCAACGAGGCGGATGCCCCGCCCATTCCCAGCAATGGCATCGCCAGCAACGGCGGCATCGGCTTCCGTGTGCGCTCCAACGCATCGTTGGGCTGGGAGCGTGGCAACCTCGGCCTTAACTGGGGCCTGCGCTATTTCTCCGCGGTCAAGGAGCGTTGCCTGGATGCAGCCACGTATCCGGGTGAGTGCTCGCACCCGGGCCAGCGCGCGCCGTGGTTCAGTGGCAGCCGTGACTACAACCGTCGCGGATCGGTCACCTTCCACGACGTGCAGGCGCGCTACAACCTGCCATGGGATGCGACCGTCTCGATCGGTGCCAACAATGTGTTCGGCCGCCAGGGACCGGCCATGTACAGCCAGCCGAGCGCCAACTTCTCCTACTACGGTGGCTTCGACATCGGTCGTTTCATCTACATGAAATACCAGCAGCGCTTCTGATCCACCGCGCCCCCTGCACGACCGCCACGGCCCTTCGGGGCCGTGGCTTCGTACAGGGACCTGACCACCGTCATCCCGTGGTCGCAAAGCGGTCATATCGGCTACATCGCCAGGCCCGAGCATGCCGGAAACCCGGAGGCCCGCCATGCGCTATGCCATCGTCACCGAGACCTACCCGCCGGAAGTGAACGGCGTTGCCCTCACCGTGCAGGGCCTGGAGCAGGGACTGCGCAATTCCGGCCATGACATCGACCTGATCCGGCCACGCCAGACCAGCGAAGCACTGGACTCGGCACCGGGCACGCTGCTGGTGCCGGGCGCCGCACTGCCGCGCTACCCCGGCCTGCGCTTTGGCCTGCCTGCACCGATCCGGCTCAACCGCCACTGGCAGCAGCAGCGTCCCGATGCGGTCTACATCGCCACCGAAGGCCCGCTGGGCTGGTCGGCGCTGCGCACCGCGCGCCGCCTTGGCATTCCGGTCGCCAGTGGTTTCCATACCCGCTTCGACGAGTACCTGCCCGACTACGGCGTGGCCTGGCTGCAGGCTGCCGCGATGCGCTGGATGCGCCGGTTCCACAACCAGGCCGATGCAACCCTGGTGCCCACCCGCGAGCTGCAGCAGTTCCTCGGTGAACAGGGCTTCGAACGCGTGCGCCTGCTGGCACGCGCGGTCGACAGCCAGCAGTTCGATCCGGGCCGGCGCGACCCGGCGCTGCGCGAGGAATGGGGCGTGGACGGCAACGGCCTGGTCGCGATCCATGTCGGCCGCATCGCTGCGGAAAAAAACCTTGGCCTGGCGGTGAAAGCCTTCCGCCGCCTGCAGCAGATCCGCCCCAAAGCCCGCTTCGTCTGGGTGGGTGATGGTCCGGCCCGCGAAAAACTGGCACATGAAAACCCCGATTTCATTTTCTGCGGCATCCAGCGCGGCGAAGCCCTGGCACGGCATTTCGCCAGCGGTGACCTGTTCCTGTTCCCCAGCCGCAGCGAGACCTTTGGCAACGTGACCCTGGAAAGCATGGCCAGCGGCCTGGCCACCGTCGCTTTCGACTACGGTGCGGCCCGCGAATACCTGCGTGATGGCGAGAACGGTGCGGCCGTGGAAAACGATGAGCAGTTCATCGAGGCAGCGGTGCAGCTGGCCGCCGATGATGCACGGCGCCGCGAATTCGGCAGCAGCGCCGCGCGTGCGATGAAGCGCCTGCATCCACAGCAGGTGGTTGCCGAATTCGATGCCCTGCTGGCCGAGCTGGCCCAGTCGCGGAGGAGCGGCCATGCGCACCACGCCGCTTGAGCTGCTGGCTGGCCGCGAGGCGCGGCTCTGCCGCCGGGCCAACCACTACTGCCGGCGTCGCCGCGTGCGTCGCCTGTTCTCGGTCATCAGCCGGCTCGGCGATGGCGTGTTCTGGTACGTGCTGATGGGCGCGCTGGTGGCGCTGGACGGCTTCGACGGACTGCGTGCATCGGTGCACATGGCCGCCACCGGCCTGGCCGCACTGCTGCTCTACAAAAGCCTCAAGCGCTGGACCCGGCGTCCCCGCCCGTATGCGGCCGATCTGCGCATCCGCGCCTGGGTGGCGCCGCTGGACGAGTTCAGCTTCCCCTCCGGGCACACCCTGCACGCGGTGTCGTTCACCATCGTCGCGCTGGCCTACTACCCGTGGCTGGCGCCGCTGCTGATGCCGTTCACCTTCGGCGTCGCGCTGTCGCGGGTGGTGCTGGGCCTGCACTACCCGTCCGATGTACTGGCCGCCACCGGCATTGCCATCCTGCTGGCATCGGCCAGCCTGGCCTGGTTGCCGCTGCCGGTGTAGCCCCCGGGGTCAGATCCCTTCGGTAGCGCCGGGCCATGCCCGGCGGTGGATGCCCTAGAATGCCTGCATGACCACGCTGTTCATTTCCGACCTGCACCTGGACCCCAGCCGTCCGGAGATCACCGACCTGTTCCTGCGCTTCCTGCGCGAGCAGGCGCCCGGCGCCGATGCGCTGTACATCCTCGGCGACCTGTTCGAAGCCTGGATCGGCGACGACACGCCCTCGCCTGCTGCCGATGCGGTGGCCGACGCGCTGAAGGTACTTTCCGACAGCGGCGTACCGGTGTACTTCATCCGCGGCAACCGCGACTTCCTGCTCGGCGAAGACTATGCGCGCCGTGCCGGCCTGCGCATCCTGCCTGACCCGTGCGTGATCGAGCTGTACGGCCGCCCGGTGCTGCTGCAGCACGGCGACCTGCTGTGCACGGACGACATCCCCTACCAGCAGTTCCGTGCACAGACGCGCGACCCGGTCTTCCAGGCGCAGTTCCTGTCGCAGCCGCTGGCCGCACGCATCGCCTTCGCGCAGAAGGCACGCGACGCCAGCCAGGCCCGCCAGTCGGAAATGAAGCAGGATGATCGTGCGCAGTTCGAGTCGGTAACCGACGTGTCACCCGCCGAAGTCGATGCCACCTTCGTGCGCCATGGCGTGGACACCATGATCCACGGCCACACCCATCGCCCGGCGGTGCACACGCTGCAGGCCGGTGGCCGCGCCTGCAACCGCATCGTGCTGGGTGACTGGTACGAGCAGGGTTCGGTGCTGCGCGTGGATGCCGGCGGCTGGTCGCTGGATACGCTCGCGCGCGAATGATGGATCGCGGGGTGCCAACCAAGGTTGGCATCTACCAGGGCAGGTGAACGCACCCGGGTAGACGCCGACCTCGGTCGGCGGTTGGCCTCAGCGGAAGGCCGCGATGGTGGCCTTGGTATTGACCAGCACGCGCTGGTTGTCGGCGGTGCTGGCATTGCCCATCGGGATGCCGTTGTAGCTGATGTTCGGGTTGGACCAGTAGTTCAGGCGCGGGCAGCCGGCCGAGCAGTCATAAGCCATGATCGTGCGCCAGCGCAAACCGGAGGACGGCTCGTAGCGATAACCGTGCCCATAGGCATAGGGCGACGTGCTGGGATCACTGGCGATATCGTGCCGCGCACTCTGCAGGTGGCCGATCTCATGCGCAAAGGAGTAATAGCCGGTCGCGCAGTCCCAGTACACCGCCGCGAACGCCGTCGATGCCGTCGAACCGATGCCCGAGGCCAACCCGCAGTAGCTTGTGTTGTTGATCAGCAGCACGCCGACATCGGCCGCAGTGTTGTTGCGGCTGGTGTGGATGCTGTCCATGTAGCCGTCGCTGGTGTTGCGGAAGCGGGTCAGGTCGGTGGTGAAGTTGCCAGATTCGGTGTAGCTGGTGGTTTCATAGCCGGCCAGCTGCAGGGTGATGCCCACGTTGCTGTTGACGTAGCCCTGGTTGGATTCAGCCACCGCCAGCTGCACCAGCGACTGCATGTTGCCGCCATAGGCCGTTACCGCTGCATTGGTTGCCACCACCAGCACGCGGATGGTGGCCGGGGTACCGGACGAGGCCTGCGCGATGCCGATGCGGTCATTGTTGCCCATCGGGATTTTCGGCAGCTGGTTGTAGTCGGCCGGATGATCGGCCGGCATCCGCGATTCATCCACTTCCACCAGTACATGGCGGTTGCCCAGTGGGCGCAGGCGATACAGCTTGCCGTCCTTGCGGATCGAACCGGTGAGGGTGTTGCCCGAACGCACCAGGATCACTGAATTACCGGGATCATCCTGGCCATTCGAAGTGGCGGCAGTCAGCCGATCGGACGGCGAGCGCAACTGGCCGTACCAGATGCTGCCGCCATCGGGCAGGGCTTCCACCTTGCTGCGCACCGCCTGCACGCGCTGGCCAAGCAGTTCGAACTCCAGCTGCGGCTGCGCAGTGGCAGCAGCGTCGACACGCACTTCCTGTACCGTCGCGGTGGACGGGGTGGCCAGCAGCTTGCCCAGCGCGGGCTCACTGTTTGCCGATGCGCGGCTAATGACCGTCACCGGCTCGAACAACGGTGCCGCATGCGCGGCCGCTGCCACCGACAAACCCAACACCAGGCCACCTGCCGCTTTGCCAATCGATCTGGACAACATTGCGTCGCTCCTTGAATGATGTGAACAGCGTTGATGCAGCACGCCCGGGTCTACCGGGTCTGGCCATCTGGCCTGCGCGGGTCGTGTGAATTCAATAGAAGATGGGAATGAAAATCAGGAACTGTGATCGACCGCATCTGCGTTAAGTAAGGTCAAAAGCGTCACTACACTTCGCCAATACACCGCTTTCGCGCTACCGTGACGCAGCCACGACGGGGAATGCACATGGCACCATCGCAGGACACGGACGAAGATGTCGGCTTGCTGCGGATCGGCCTGTTCTTCGATGGCACCCGCAACAACGCACACAACCTGGCACGCGGTCGCCCACAGGTTCCGCAGCCACGCCCGGCGCAGCTGCGCGCGGATGATGATTCGACCTACCAGAGCCGGCTGACCAGCAGCTACGACAACGGCCTGACCAACATCGCGCGCCTGCAGCAGCTGTATCCGGACAGCCGCCGCGATGCGATGGCCGCGCCTTCGCTGTCGATCTATGTCGAGGGCGTGGGGACCCGCGATGATGCCGATGACGATCTGATCGGACTGGCCTTCGGCATCGGTGCCAGTGGCGTTCGCGCGAAAGTGCAGCGCGCGCTGCAGGTGCTGCTGCCGGCGGCACTGGCCGAGCTGTCCGCGCGCTGGCAGCGACCGCTGCGTGGCGTGCAGCTGGATCTGTTCGGCTATTCGCGCGGTGCTGCCGCGGCACGTGATATCGCAAACCAGCTGCAGGCCTGGGACAGCGCGCGCTGGCGCCAGCTGCTGCAGGGCGCCGGCCTGCCCTGCACTGCGGACTTCACCGCCGTCACGCCGGTGCTGCGCTTCATCGGACTGTTCGACACCGTGGTTGCAGTCAATGGTGGCCGCGCCGATGAACACCCGCAGCTCGCCCTGCGCAGTGGCATCGCGGCACACGTCGTGCAACTGGCCGCGCGTGACGAGCATCGCCAACACTATCCATTGACCAGCGTCGCGCCAACGTTCACCGAGATCGCCCTGCCCGGCGTGCACGCCAACATCGGCGGTGGCTACAACCAGCTGGAAGAAGGGCCCAAGCTGCTCAGCCGTCCACGCCGGCAGCAGCTGCGTCGCCCACCGGTTTCCGACTACCAGGTCCCTCCACTGGCGTTGCTGCAGGCCACCACGGCCTACGCCGAAACGCAGGCCGACGCCGAACGCTGGCGGCAGCAGCTGGGCGTGGGTGAAAAGGAGATCTGGGTGGACGTCTGGCACCAGTGGCAGCAGCAGCGTCGCGCCGGCAGCCGCAGCGTGCTGTTGTCGCCGGTGCTGTATGTGACCGCTGCGGTGGTGCTGCGTCGGCGCATCGACTGGCGTTACCAGCTGATCGCACTGCAGGTGATGCAGCAGCAGGCCATCGATGCTGGCGTGCAATGGACCGCCAATGCTGCTGGAGTTCCCGGCTGGGAGCTGCCGTCCGCCCTGCAGCCGATTGCACGCCGACTGGTGGCCGGACAGCCGCTGACGCAGACACAGGAGGCGCTGCTGCGACGGCGTTACCTGATGCAGTCGGCGCACTGGAACTTCGATGCACTGGGCGACACCGCACTGACCTACGCCGCCGATGCCGGCGTCAGCGAACTGCCGTACCGGCCGGGTCCCGGCCTGTTCTACATCAACCGGCCAACGGTGGATGGCAAGCGCGTGGTGTTGCCGAACGCATGAAAAAAGGGACGGAGGGGATTAAGTCGTTTGTGCCACAAACGACTTAATCCCCTCCGTCCCCTTTTCTTCAACCGGCCTGTTCAACCAGGTTGGCCAGCTCATCCGCATCGAACCCGGCCAGCAGGCGCGCTTCGATGTTGAATGGCCCATGCAGGTAGCCGCCGGCGTACTCCACCAGCAGTTCCTTGAAGCGCGCACGCGGCTCGACAGCGGCGCGGTCGCAGTACCAGCGGTACCAGCGCGAACCGGCAGCGACGTGCGCCACTTCCTCGCGCAGGATCACTTCCAGCACATCGGCAGTTTCGCCATCGCCGACATTGCGCAGCTTCCCGATCATGCCGGGCGTTACGTCCAGGCCGCGCGCTTCCAGCACGCGCGGCACCAGCGCCATGCGTGCCAGGCCATCATGGGCGGTCTTTTCGCACATTTCCCACAGGCCGTTGTGCGCTGGGAAATCGGCATAGTCGTGGCCATGCACCTGCAGGCGTTCGCGCAACAGCATGAAGTGCCGCGATTCGTCGTCGGCACAGCTGACCCAGTCGGCATGGAACGCCGGCGGCAGGCCGCGGAAGCGGTATACCGCATCCCAGGCCAGGTCGATCGCGTTGAGTTCGATATGGGCGATGGCGTGGATGAAGGCGGCACGCCCTTCCACACCGCCCAGTCCACGCCGCGGCACTTCACGCGGATGCACCAGCACCAGCTGCGGCGGCCGGCCGGGCATGCGGATCGGCTCCGGCGGCGGTGCATCGGCCGCCACCTTCAGGCGGCCAGCACGGAACGCGGCGGCATAGGCCTGGGTCAGCGCGACCTTGCGCAGCGGGTCGGCTTCGGCCAGGCACTGCTGCGCAGCGCGCAGCAGGTCGCCACCAACGTCGGGTACATCGACCACGCCTGGACCTCAGGCGCGGCGCTTGTGCTTGGCGTCGTCCGAACGCAGCTGCTGGATGCGCTCGAAGTAGCCCGGCTCGATGCCGGTCGGGTAGTGGCCGTTGAAGCAGGACGAATCGAAGTTGCGCAGCGCCGGGTTGCCCTCGCTCACCGCCGCTTCCATGTCTTCCAGGTCCTGGTAGATCAGCCAGTCGCAGCCCAGGTGGGCTTCGATCTCTTCCACGGTGCGGTTGTGCGCGACCAGCTCTTCGGCCGCCGGCATGTCGATGCCGTAGATGTTCGGGTAGCGCACCGGCGGTGCCGCGCTGGCCAGGTAGACCTTGCGCGCGCCCGCATCGCGGGCCATCTGCACGATCTGCTGGCTGGTGGTGCCACGCACGATCGAGTCGTCCACCAGCAGCACCACGCGGTTGCGGAACTCCAGGTGGATCGGGTTGAGCTTGCGGCGCACCGACTTCACCCGTTCGCCCTGGCCCGGCATGATGAAGGTGCGGCCGATGTAGCGGTTCTTGATGAAGCCTTCGCGGTACTTCACCCCGAGCACGTTGGAGATCTCCAGCGCGGCATCGCGCGAGGTATCCGGGATCGGGATGATGGTGTCGATGTCGTGGTCCGGGCGCAGGCGCAGGATCTTCTCGCCCAGCTTGATGCCCATGCGCATGCGCGCCTTGTGCACCGAGACGTTGTCGATCATCGAATCCGGGCGCGCGAAGTACACGTATTCGAAGATGCACGGGGTGTGCTCGGCCGGCTCGGCGCAGATTTCCGAGAACAGCTCGCCGCGCGCGGTGATCACCAGCGCCTCGCCCGGCTGCACGTCGCGCACGCGCTGGAAGCCCAGCACGTCCAGCGCGGCCGACTCGGAGGCGACGATGTACTCGTCACCTTCGGCGTGGCTGCGCTTGCCCAGTACCAGCGGCCGGATGCCATGCGGGTCGCGGAAGGCGACCAGGCCCAGGCCCAGCACCACGCTGACCACCGCATAGCCACCCTTGCAGCGGCGGTGCACGCCGGCCACCGCGCGGATCGCGGCTTCCGGGCTGAGCTGGCGCTGCTGCTCCAGTTCATAGGCGAACACGTTCAGCAGCACTTCGCTGTCCGAATCGGTGTTGACGTTGCGGCGGTCCTGCTCGAACACCTGCTGGCGCAGCGCTTCGGTGTTGATCAGGTTGCCGTTGTGGGCCAGCGCGATGCCGTACGGCGAATTGACGTAGAACGGCTGTGCCTCGTCCATGCCTTCCGAACCGGCGGTCGGGTAGCGCACATGGGCGATGCCGACGCTACCTTCCAGGGTGGACATGGTGCGGGCATCGAACACATCGCGGACCAGGCCGGTGGCCTTCTGCACGCGCAGGCGGCTGCCGCTGGCGGTGGCGATGCCCGCCGCATCCTGGCCACGGTGCTGGAGAACGGTCAAGCCGTCATACAACTGCCCGGCGACGTTCTGGTTGCCGACGATTCCGACGATGCCACACATGGTGCGAGGTCTCCGCTGGGCTGTGCCCAGTTACAAGGAAGGTGGCCGTACCTGGCCGCGGTGGTCGCCGCGCGCGCGGTCGACGTTGGCCGGATCGCCCGGCTCGATACTGTCCGGCAGTGCAGGAGCGTCCGGGCGCACTTCGGCCGGATCGTAGGAATCGCCCTGTTCCGCTTTCGCAGGCCGCAGCCATCCGCTGCCTGCCACTACCTGGTTGAGGATGCCATTATCGCCTGCCGCGCCCGGCTTTCCCAACCCGGCGCCTGCGTTCTTGCCCAACTCCATCAATGCAGATGGGGACAGCGCGTCGGTCGGCAAGGCCTTGGGCAGCAGATCGGCCCCGGGAACCTGCCAGTGCGGCAGTTTGCTGTTCATCCAGGCTACGGTCGGGTTCAGCAACGGACGCACCGCCGAGCGCTGCCAGGAGGGTTCGGCGGTCAGCGGGGTGAAGCTGCCCAGCAGCAGCAGGACCGCGGCGATCAGGCCGCCTCGCACCGCGCCCAGCACCCCGCCCAGCAGGCGGTCCAGGCTGGTCAGCATGCTGCGGTGGACCAAGGCCTTGATGACCATGCCGATCACCGCGACCACGATCATCACGCCGATGCCGACCCCCAGGTAGCCACCGACGAAGTGCTCGCCTCCGGGGGCCGCCGGCGCGGCCCACCAGTGGGCCGCGTCATTACCGAAGGCGAAGGCCGCCCACGCGGCCAGCAGCCACGACAGGGTGCCGATGACGATTCCGACGAAGCCGCGCAGCATCCCCAGCAGGGTCGAGGCGGCGATCACGATCAGCAGCACCACGTCGATCATGGCGCCCCGCTCCTTCGGCGGCGCTGGCAACGGGGCTGCGCGTGGGTCATGGGTGCGGTCGGACCATGCCGGCCACGCCGACCTTGGCGGCGACCTGCGCCTTCAGCTGCTCGGCGTCAGCGCGGTTGGCCACCGGCCCGACGCGGACGCGATGCAGGGTGCCCTTGTCCGTGCGCACCTGCTCGACGAAAGCGCTGAAACCAGCGGCACGAACCTTGTCGCGCAGGGCATTGGCATCGTTGGCCTGACCGAACGCGCCCAGCTGCACGGCAAAGCCGACGCCGCTGGCAGCCGGTGCTGCCGGTGTGGTCGGCACCGTCGCCGGCTTGCTGGCGGTGGCCTCCGGCTTCGGTTCGGGCTTCGGCGCCGGCTTCGGCGGTTCCGGCTTGGCGGCCGGCGGCGCGGTCGCCGTTGGCGTGCTCGGCGGCAGGCTTTCGCTGCGGACCGGGTTGCCGCTGGCCGAGGGCGCAACAGCTGCGGACGGGGTGCTGGCGCTCGGCGCAGCCGGTGCCGGGGTGGCCGCAACCGGGGCACTGCTGCCGGCCGCCGCGTCCAGGGTGATCACTTCGGCCTTCACATCCGCACGGATCTTCACCGCCTGCAGGCGGGCCGCTTCGGCCTGGGCACGGTCGGCGTAAGGTCCAACGCGCACGCGCCATGCCTGGCGGCCGTTGATGGTGGCCGTTTCAGCGAAGCCCGGCAGCTGCGAGCGCTTCAGGTAGGCGATCACCGCATCGGCGTCGGCCTTGCTGCCGTAGGCACCGAAGGTGACCGCATAGTTGCCGGCGGCGACTGCCGGCGAGGTGTCCACGGTCGGCGGCGTAGCCGGCGTGGCAGCCTCCTGCAGCGGCTTGGCCTGCCCGGTCTGCAGGCCGGTGGCACCACCGGCCGGGGCGACCAGCGGCAGCTCACGGGTTTCGAACTGGCCATCGGCCGGCGCATCCGGCGCGGCGATCGGCACATTGGCGACACCGCTGTCGGGTGCGGGTCCCTTGACCAGCATCGGCAGGAAAATCACGGCCAGTGCCACCAGCACGATGGCACCAATCAGACGCTGTTTCAGAGGCGTATCCACGTGAGGCAGGCAACTGTCCGGAGATTGCCGTCGATTATACGGGTGCCGGACCGGCCGGCGTCGGCGTTGGCTGAACGCGGGTCAGGCGTCGCCCTGCAGCCACTGCAGGGCCGCAGCGGCGGTATGGAAGGAGCCGAACACCAGCACCCGGTCACCCCGCTCAGCCTGGGCCAGCACCTGCGCCAGCGCCTGTTCGACGCTATCGGCCAGCGGTGCCTTGGCCGCCACCGTACCGCTCAGGCGTGCCTGCAGCTGAGCGGCGCTCTGCCCACGCGGACCGTCCAGCCCGGCCAGGGTCCACTCGGCCACCACGTCCTGCAGGGCCTGCACCACACCCGCCGCGTCCTTGTCCTGCAACGCGGCGTACACCGCCAGGGTGCGGCCGGCTGACACTTCGGCCTTCAGCGCACGCGCCAGCTGGCCCGCCGCCTGTGGGTTGTGGCCCACGTCCACGCGGATCTGCACGCCGTCGCGCTCGAATGCCTGCATGCGGCCGGAGATTCGCGCTGCTGCGATACCCGCGGCCCACGCCGCACGCGGCACCGGCTTGTCCAGCGCGCGCAGGGCGGCGATGGCAGCACCGGCATTGGCCAGCTGGATCGGGCCGGACAGCGCCGGGGTCGGCAGCTCCATGCGCAGGCCGACGTCGCGCCAGCGCCAGCGCTGGGCGTCGATCGGCTCGTAGAAGTAATCGCTGCCGCCGCGGATCGCGTTGGCACCGACCAGATAGGCACGCGCCAGCACGCTGGACGGCGGATCGGTCTCGCCCAGGATCACCGGCTTCCAGCCGCGGATGATGCCGGCCTTCTCGGTACCGATCGCTTCGCGGTCCTCGCCCAGCCACTCGGCATGGTCGATGTCCACGGTGGTGATCACCGATACATCGGCGTCGACGATGTTGACCGCATCCAGGCGGCCGCCCAGGCCCACCTCCAGCACCGCCAGGTCCAGCCCGGCGTCGGCGAACAGCTGCAAAGCAGCGAGCGTGCCGTACTCGAAATAGGTCAGCGTGGTGTCGCCGCGTGCCGCTTCGACGGCATTGAACGCAGCAACCAGCGCCGCATCGTCCACGTCCTGCCCGTCGATGCGCACGCGCTCGTTGTAGCGCAGCAGGTGCGGCGAGGTGTAGGCACCCACCTTCCAACCGGCAGCACGGCCGATGGCCTCGATGAAGGCCACGGTGGAGCCTTTGCCGTTGGTGCCACCGACCACGATGGTGCGCCCGGCCGGCGCGCCAAGACCCATCGCCGTGGCCACGGCGCGCACGCGTTCCAGGCCCATGTCGATGGTCGCCGGGTGCTGGCGTTCAATGTAATCCAGCCAATCGGCCAGGGTGGTCGGGGTGTTCGTCACGGCAGTGCTTCCAGCAGGTACAGGTGGTTCGGTGTGGCGGGTCAGAGTGCGCGGTGCTTGGCTTCGCCGAAGAACGGCGTGTGGTGGGCGCAGTCGTTCAGGCGCACCACTTCCAGGCTGTCCAGGTCGGCGCCTTCGAGCAGGTTGAGCGTGGTCGGTGCCTGGCGGAAGGTCCACAGGCGGGAAATCGGCAGGCCCAGCACCTTGCACAGGATCACGCGGTTGACCGCGTCATGGGCAACCACCAGCAGGGTGTCGTGCTCGCCGAGGCCTTCGGTGGCACGGGCCAGGCCACGCCAGCTGCGTTCCAGCACCAGGCGCAGCGATTCGCCACCGGGCATCAGCACGGTATCGGGCTCCTCGCGCCAGGCCTGCAGGCGCGACGGATCCTTTTCGTTGATCTCGCTGGCGAGCAGGCCTTCCCACTCACCGTGGGCGATTTCCTGCAGCTCCGGCTCGGTCAGCAGCATGTCGGCACGCGCGGCGCCAAGCGCCAGCTGCGCGGTGCGCTGCGCGCGCGACAGCGGCGAGGCGACGGCACGGGTGATGTCCACCGAGGCCAGGCGGGCACCCAGTGTCTGGGCCTGGGCTTCACCGATCGGCGAAAGCGGAATATCGATCTGGCCCTGGTAGCGGCCTTCGGCGTTCCACGGCGTTTCGCCGTGGCGGGCAAGCAGGATGCGCATGCGTGCAAGGGGTCCTGGGGGGAGGAGGTTTCCGCGTTTCGTTCACATCCTGTGAAGTACGCGGAACAGGGATGATACCTGTTCGGCGCACCCGGCCGGGCCGGGCATGAAAAAACCCCGCGACGTGGGTCGCGGGGTTTCGGAAACTCCGGCTATCTGGTCGAGGTTGCCGGCCAGCGGCCGGCACTACCCTCGGTACAGGCAGTAGATCCACGCCATGCGTGGATGGACCGCCCCGAACCGCGAACCTTACTTGACCAGGTTCAGTTCCTTCAGCAGCTGCGGCGCCGGCGCCACTTCCTGCATGATCCACTGCATGTAGCGGCTGTCGACGGCGATCATGCGGGTCATCACCGGGTCGAACACCCAGTTGGAGCTGACCGATTCCCAGTTGCCATCGAAGGCCAGGCCGACCAGCTTGCCGTTGGCATCCAGCACCGGCGAACCGGAGTTGCCGCCGGTAATGTCCAGGTTGGACAGGAAGTTCACCGGCACCGAACCAATGCGCTTGTCTTCCAGGCCGCCGTAACGCTTGGCCTTGACCGCATCGAGCAGCGCCTTCGGCGAATCGAACGGATCTTCACCGGTTTCCTTCGCCGCCACGCCTTCCAGGGTGGTGAACGGGGTGTACTTCACGCCGTCCTTGCCATAGCCCATGACGTTGCCGAAGGTGATGCGCAGCGACAGGTTGGCATCCGGATAGACGAACTCGCCCTGGCTCTTCTTGTAGTCGGCCACGGCCTGCAGGTACAGCGGGCGGGCGGTCAGCGATTCGCCTTCGCGGATCTTCTTCTGCTCTTCCTGCTTCAGCAGTGCCGGCATGACGGCCACGGCGTACTGGATGGCCGGATCGCTGCTGGCTTCAAACGCGGCACGGTCGGCCTTGAACCACTTCAGGCGATTGTCCAGACTGCCCAGCTCGGTGCCGCCCAGCTTGTTCACCAGCGACTTGACCGCAGCAGCATCGCTGCCGGCCAGCCACTTGTTCAGCACTTCGTTGTCGCGCTGTGCGGCCGGCAGGGCCACGTACTGGTCCAGCCAGTAGGCCTGCAGCTGCTGGTCCATCTTTGCCACGTAGCGACGGTCCATCTGCTTCAGGCCACCTTCGATGGTGGTCAGGTCGCGTTCCTGGTAACCGGCCTCGCGCTCGGCATCCGGCTTGCTGCGCTCGATCGACAGGCGGTACAGGGTGATCGCTGCGCCAACGGCCGAGGTGTTGTTGAACTGGCCGACGAACAGGTCGCGTTCGCGGGTCGACTTGCTGGTATCCAGATGCTTGAGCAGCTGCGCATGGGCGGCCAGGGCCGGCTTGCCGGCAGCGCCCTGCTTCTTCAGCCAGGCCAGCACGGCGGCTTCTTCAGCCTGCTTCTGGCCTGCGGCGTCGATGCGCTTGAAGCCTTCCAGCTGGCCCAGGTAGTTCTTGGCCACGTTGTTCATGCTGGCGGCGGTCGCTGCGTACTTCACCTTGACGTCGGCGTCGGCCTTGCCGGCGTCGGCGATCATCTTCAGCACCGCGTTGTAGTGCTTGGCGATGGTCGGGTAGGTGAAGCTGGCGGTTTCGTTGAACTCGCCGGCCAGCGCATAGCGGTTGGTGCGGCCCGGGTAGCCGGCCACCATCACGAAGTCGTCGGCGCCCAGCGGCTGGTCGGCGAACTTCAGGAAGTGCTTGGGCTGGTACGGCACGTTGTCGGCGGCGAAGGCGGCCGGCTTGCCGTCCTTGCCCACGTAGGCGCGGTAGAACGAGAAGTCGCCGGTGTGGCGCGGCCACATCCAGTTGTCGACGTCGCCACCGAACTTGCCGACGCTGCCCGGGGGGGCGTAGACCAGGCGCACGTCCTTGATTTCCATGTTGCGGAACAGGCGGTAGGTGTTGCCGCCGGAGAAGCTGTACAGGCGGCAGCGGAAGCCGGCGTCGGCTTCACAGGCGGCGACCTGGGCCTTGTCGAAGGCGTCCAGCGCGCGGCTGCGGGCCAGCGGGTCGTTGCCGGCGCCGGCAATGGCGGCCTTGGCCTGGGCGGTGACGTCGGTGATCTGGTCGAGCACGAACACGCGGGCGTTCGGGCCTGCGCTCAGTTCATCCTTCTGGGTCGGCGCATTGAAGCCATCCTTGATCAGGTTCTTCTGCGCGGTCGAATTCAGCTGGATGGCGCCATACGCGCAGTGGTGGTTGGTGACCACCAGGCCCTGCGGCGAGACGAAGCTGGCGGTGCAGCCGCCGAGGGCAACGACGGCGCCCATCGGGTCGCCGGTCAGGTTGGCCAGCTGTTCCGGGGACAGCTTCAGGCCGGCCTTCTGCAGCGGGCCGGCAATTTCCGGCAGCTGCTGCGGCACCCACATGCCTTCAGCGGCATGGGCGACCTGGGCCAGCCCGAGGCTGGCGACGATGGAGAATGCAAGCAGGTTCGAGCGCATGGAGCGGCCCCTGGTAGTGGAACCTTCGATTGTAGCCCGCCGCCCTGCCCCGGCCCGAACCCCGGAAGTCATGGGCCTGCTTCTTGCTCTGCCACGCGCACGTCGGCCGCGCACACGGAAATCGTCCAGAGGGGGCGTGGTCACCCTCCCCCGAACCAGGGAGGCGCCGCTGTTCGCAGCACGTTCGAAACGCCCGCCGGTGCACGCCTTTCGTTCCGCCACTGCACCCGCAGCGCAACATGGGAAATCCGCGCGGCACCCTATAATCCGCGCTTTCCCCCTGATGAGTTCCACCCCGATGGCGCAGCAAACGATGAAGGCCCTGGTCAAGCGCGAAGCGGCCAAGGGCATCTGGCTGGAAGAAGTTCCGGTTCCGACCCCGGGCCCGAACGAGGTCCTGATCAAGCTCGAGAAGACCGCGATCTGCGGCACCGACCTGCACATCTACCTGTGGGACGAGTGGAGCCAGCGCACCATCAAGCCGGGCCTGACCATCGGCCACGAATTCGTCGGTCGCGTCGCCGCACTCGGCTCGGCCGTGACCGGCTATGAAATCGGCCAGCGCGTCTCGGCCGAAGGCCACATCGTCTGCGGCCACTGCCGCAACTGCCGTGGCGGCCGCCCGCACCTGTGTCCGAACACCGTCGGCATCGGCGTCAACGTCAACGGCGCCTTCGCCGAGTACATGGTGATGCCGGCCAGCAACCTGTGGCCGATCCCGGACCAGATTCCGTCCGAGCTGGCCGCGTTCTTCGATCCGTACGGCAACGCCGCGCATTGCGCGCTGGAGTTCAACGTGATCGGTGAAGACGTTCTGATCACCGGTGCCGGCCCGATCGGCATCATCGCCGCCGGCATCTGCAAGCACATCGGTGCACGCAACGTGGTGGTGACCGACGTCAACGACTTCCGCCTGAAGCTGGCCGCCGACATGGGTGCCACCCGCGTGGTCAACGTGGCCAACCAGTCGCTGAAGGACGTGATGAAGGAACTGCACATGGAGGGCTTCGACGTGGGCCTGGAAATGAGCGGCAACCCGCGTGCGTTCAACGACATGCTCGACTGCATGTACCACGGCGGCAAGATCGCCATGCTCGGGATCATGCCCAAGGGCGCCGGCTGCGACTGGGACAAGATCATCTTCAAGGGCCTGACCGTGCAGGGCATCTACGGCCGCAAGATGTACGAGACCTGGTACAAGATGACCCAGCTGGTGCTGTCCGGCTTCCCGCTCGGCAAGGTGATGACCCACCAGCTGCCGATCGACGACTTCCAGAAGGGCTTCGACCTGATGGAAGAAGGCAAGGCCGGCAAGGTTGTGTTGAGCTGGAATTGACCCTTCGGGTCAATTCCCCCGCAGGTTTCCTTATCCCCGCGCCGTCGGCGCGCCCCCTTGAACAACAAGGGGGCTCTCCCCCAGCCGGGGTGAGGCATGCTGCTGGAATTGAAAAAGGCGCCCATTGGGCGCCTTTTTCGTGGACATCAGCGGAGGCGCATCAGTTACCGATCGCCACGCTCAGCATCACGCGGCTGTGGGCCAGCTTGCCGGAGTTGTCGCGGCCGTTGCCGTCGGTGCCGTAGTAACCCAGGCCGACCTTGGCCATCCCGAACTGGCGCTCAACGCCGACATTCCAGTCGGTGTAATCCTTGGCGATGCCGTCTTCAAACGTGCTGCGGCCGACATTGGCATTCAGGGTGAAGTCCTTCGGCAGGCCCCAGCTGCCACCCAGGCCGAAGTACCAGCCATCGGTGCTGCTGTTCCATACATCGTTGGTGTAGGCCACCGTCAGCTTGTAGGTGTCATCCAGCGTGGTGGTGGTGATCAGCTCGTTGTAGTTCTGGTGGCTGGACTTCAGGTAGGTGTAGCGGTTCAGCAGCACGTCGACGTTGACGCGCTCGGTGACGTCCACGCCGTAGCCGATCAGGTAGTCGACCTCGGTCTTCGGATCACCTGCACCGAAGTCCACGCCCGAACCCCACACGCCGGCATACAGGCCAACCGGGCTGGTGTAGGTGAAACCGGCCTGCAGGGTCGGATCCTCGTCGGTCTGCGACACACCACGGAACAGGTAATCGGAAACAGCGGTGACGTTCCAGCTGTACGGCGATTCGTTTTCCTGGGCGCTGGCGGCGAACGGGGCGGCCAGGGTCAGGGCAGCGGCAATGGCGAGGCAGGCACGGGCGTGCTTCATGAGCGTCTCCGGTGGGGGCGGTGGCGTGGAAGGCGGGGAGCGGGCGTAGCGGCCGGAGCGGGACAGCTCCGGTTCACGAATTTTTAACCAGTTTGCTATTGCGATGCAACATGTGCCGGCCGTGGCGATGCCCCATCCGGGCCGGTCGGCAAGCGGCGATGCCCGGTAGAATCAGCGGTTTCCCCGTTCAGAGCCGTGCCCACGCCATGACCGACGCCTCCTCCGCCCTGACCCGCCACTACGCCGAGGAACTGGACGCCATCCGCGCCCAGGGCCTGTTCAAGTCCGAGCGGATCATCACCAGCCCGCAGTCGGCCGAGATCACCCTCGAGGACGGCCGCACGGTGCTGAACTTCTGTGCCAACAACTACCTGGGCCTGGCCGACCATCCGGACCTGATCCAGGCCGCCAAGGATGCGCTGGACACCCACGGCTTCGGCATGGCCTCGGTGCGCTTCATCTGTGGTACCCAGGACCTGCACAAGCAGCTGGAGAAGCAGATCGCCGACTTCTTCGGCAAGCAGGACACCATCCTGTACGCGGCCTGCTTCGATGCCAACGGCGGCCTGTTCGAGCCGCTGCTCGGCGAGAACGACGCGATCATTTCCGATGCGCTGAACCACGCTTCGATCATTGACGGCGTGCGCCTGTGCAAGGCCAAGCGCTTCCGCTATGCCAACTGCGACATGGCCGACCTGGAAGCCCAGCTGCAGGCCGCCGACGCCGCCGGCTGCAAGACCAAGCTGATCACCACCGACGGCGTGTTCTCGATGGACGGCTTCATTGCGCCGCTGGACGAGATCACCGCACTGGCGAAGAAGTACAACGCGCTGGTGCACATCGACGAATGCCACGCTACCGGCTTCCTCGGTGCCAGCGGCCGCGGCTCGGCCGAAGTGAAGGGCGTGCTGGAAAAGATCGACATCATCACCGGCACCCTGGGCAAGGCCATGGGTGGTGCACTGGGCGGCTTCACTTGCGCCAGCGCCGAGGTGATCGAGCTGCTTCGCCAGCGTTCGCGCCCGTACCTGTTCTCCAACTCGCTGCCGCCGCATGTGGTGGCCGCCGGCATCAAAGCGTTCGAGATGCTGGCCGCCGCTGACGATCTGCGCGACACCCTGGTGGAGAACACCCGCTACTTCCGCGAAAAGATGGTCGCCGCCGGTTTCGACGTGAAGCCGGGCGTACACCCGATCAGCCCGGTGATGCTGTACGACGCACCGCTGGCGCAGAAGTTCGCCGAGCGCCTGCTGGAAGAAGGCATCTACGCGATCGGCTTCTTCTTCCCGGTGGTGCCCAAGGGCCAGGCGCGCATCCGCACCCAGATCAGCGCCGCGCACAGTCGCGAGCATCTGGACCGCGCAATCGATGCGTTCACCCGCATCGGTGTCGAGCTGGGCGTGATCAAGGGTTGATCCCCACCGGCCAAAGCGTGCCGACCAAGGTCGGCACGTACCAGGCGTGAGGGCGTGCCGACCGAGGTCGGCACCTTCCCGGCATCACTTCTTTTTCTTCTTGCCCTTCGGCTCGTCCTTGCTGGCCACCACCACCGGCTTGGCGGCAGCATCCTGGCCGTTGCCCTTGGCAACGCGGATGCCGTTGGCCTTCATCCAGGCGTCGAACTCGTCGGCGGTCATCTTCTTGTCGCCGTTGCTCATGAGGAAGCGGTAGCTGCCGCGACCATCCAGCTCCGGGGTCTTCACTTCCACCACCGGGGTCTCGGCCGGCGTTTCCGCCTTGGCCACCTTCTTGTGGCCACCACAGGCGGTCAGCAGCACCATCGGCAGCAGCAGGCCTGCGCAGCGCAGGGTTTGGTTGAGGGTCGGGTGGTACATGGGCAGGCTCCGTTCGGGAAATTCAGCAGCCAGACGCCCCCTACGCCTGGAACGGTGGCCGGCAACCGCCGGCCGCGGGCGATGATCAGCCCGGTGCAGCGGCCCCCAGCCGCTGCTGGTCACTGACCTCCAGCACCCGCCACTGGCCCTTGCCGAGATCGCCGAGCTGCAGCCCGCCGATCGCAACCCGGACCAGGCGCAGCACCTGCAGGTCGAAGGCCGCCAACAGGCGGCGGATGTGGCGGTTGCGGCCCTCGTCGAGGACCACCTCCAGCCACGCGGTCTTATCGCCGCTGCGCAGCACGCGCACAGCCTGGGCGACCAAGAATTCGCCCTCGTCTTCGACACCGGCGCGCAGCGCGGCCAGGGTGTCCTCGTCGGGCAGGCGGTCCACCTGCACGTGATAGGTCTTCTGCGGCCCGGTCTCCGGATCGGTCAGATGCGCGGCCCACTGCGGATCATTGCTGAACAACAGCAGCCCTTCACTGGCCTTGTCCAGGCGCCCGACCGGCGCGATCCACGGCAGGCCGGCACCATCGAAGCACCGGTACACGGTATCGCGGCCACGCTCATCCTGCGCGGTGGTCACCACCCCACGCGGTTTGTTGAGCATGAGGTACAGGCGCTGCGGCGCGCCCATCGGCTGGCCATCGACCTCGATCGGCGGCGCCGGCTGCCCAATCGGGAATTCGGGATCCCGCACGATGCGGCCGGAGACGCGCACGCGGCCATCGGCGATCCAGCGCGCGGCCTCGCTGCGCGAACACACGCCGGCCTTGGACAGCACGCGCGCCAGGCCATGACGGACACCGGCGGCTGTGGCAGCGGGAGTCGCACGCCCACGCGGTGCGTGGGAGCGGGCGGCGGGGGCGGCAGGTGGGCGGCGCGTGCGCAAGCCTCTGCTCCCCGCGGTGCTTACTTCTTGTCGACCGGCTTGGTCTCAGCCGGTGCTTCGGCCGGGGCCGGAGTGGCGGCCGGAGCCGGACGCGCCTTGACCACACGCACGCCACGCGCCTTCATCCAGGCGTCGAACTCTTCGGCGGTCATGCGCTTGCCGTTCTGGCTCATGTCGAAGCGCCAGGGCGTGTTGTCGAATTCGGTCTGCGGCTTGTAGGCCGCCGGATCGTTCGGCTTCACTGCAGGGGCGCTCGGAATGGCCTTGGCGATGTTCTGGCAACCATCGATGCGCAGGCGCTGCAGCACCTGGTCCAGCGACTGCGACGGATCGTAGTTGCTGCTCAGCACGCCGGCCGGCATGCCCAGCTGGTTGCCACGGATGTAGAGCTCGTCGGCCACCGGCGCGATGGTCGTGGCCGGCAACGGCAGCGGCGAGGCGCTGGTGTTGACCGAGCAATCGACCGCAGCGTGGGCGGCGGGAACCAGGGCCAGCGCCAGGAAGGCGGCCGATGCAGAGCGCAGCATGAAGGGCATCCAGGAAAGGAAGTGACGCGGCGAGTTTAGCAATGCCGCGACAGCTTTCAAGCGCCACTTTCAATGAATACGGCAACTCATTGGTTTTACGGATAAAAACCCGACGAACGGTTGTTCCCGGACCGACGGACACACGGATTCCGGGCCGCAGAAACAACAAGACCCGGCCGAAGCCGGGTCCTGCTGTGTCCTACTGGCAGAGCGTCAGAACTTAGTTCTGGACGTTCAGCTCGGTACGACGGTTCTTGGCGCGACCTTCCGGGTTGTCCGAACCATCCGGGTTGGTGTTCGGAGCAATCGGACGGCTCTCGCCGTAGCCGATCGGGCCGACCAGGCGACCGGCGTCAACGCCGTTCTTGGTCAGGTAGTTGTACACGGCGGTAGCGCGACGCTCCGACAGCTTCTGGTTGTAAGCGTCGGTACCCTTCGAGTCGGTGTGACCGGCAACTTCAACGCGCAGATCCGGGTAACGCTTCAGGATCTCGGTGGCTTCGCTCAGGATCGCCACGGCGTCCGGACGCAGGTTCGACTTGTCGAAGTCGAAGTTGACGCCCTTCAGGTCGATGGAGACCGGCACCGGGCAACCGTCCGGACCGATGGTCTGACCCGGCTGCGAGTTCGGGCACTTGTCGTCGCAGTTGTTGACGCCGTCACCGTCGTCATCCAGGTCGGCGCAGCTCGGGGCAACCGGAGCCGGAGCCGGAGCAGCCGCGACCGGAGCCGGGCCCAGCGGGATCACGACGCCGACCGAAGCCAGCACGTCACCGAACCAGTCTTCCTTCGGAGCGGCAACGCTCTGGTCGTCGAAGTCAGCGCGGTAGGCCACTTCGGCGCGGACAGCAACGCGCTTTTCGAAGGTGGTCTGCAGGCCGACGCCCAGCTTGGCGGCAACGTTGCCGTCCTTACGCTGGCGCGGACCGTTGGCATTCAGCGCCGGGTACTCTTCTTCCGACTTCTGGTAGCCCAGGCCACCGACGATGTACGGGTTCCAGCCGCGGCCTTCCTTGATGAAGTGGCGACGCAGGTCCAGCGAGACGCCGTACTGCGACCAGTTCAGGTCCTTGTTCGAATCGAAGTTCGGGTTCTGATAGTTCAGCTCACCGTCCAGCGACCAGTTCGGGCTGATGAACTTGCCCAGGCCCAGGGTCACGAACGGAGCGTCATTGGTCAGACGGTCGCTGTCCTGGAAGTTGAAGCCGGCCGAACCGGTCAGGTACCAGCGGTCATCGAACTCCTGCGCCGAAGCTGCCTGGGCAAAAGCCAGGCCGCCCAGCAGCGCGGCAGTAAGGATCTTCTTGTTCATTGAGTACAGCTCCTATTTCGGGGGTATGAAACCGGTAGAGGCATGGGCCAGCACAAGTGCGTCGATGTACGACAGCCGATTCAGCACGCCACCGCCGCGAACATTATGCTCAGGCGGGTGAAGGCCATGTTAACAGTCCCGTAACATGTGAAGTGTTGCGCCCGACCGTCCGCCGGTCCGACGTTGAAACCCTATACAGGATGATGAAAATCCGCAAGACCCTCACGCTGCAAGGGTTTGACGGGGTTTAGGCGGGGAAAACGACATATTGCGCGGCGCGCTGCATCAAACGGTTCAGCGCGTCTGCGGAAACGTGAGGAACCTTATGATGGAGCCACGAACCCAGCCGGAGCCGTGATGAAAGCCGTCGCCCTGAGTCGTGAATCCGCCCCTGCCCTGTGCGATATCCACCTGCCTCCGCCGCTGCCTCCCCGGGGGCGTGACCTGCTGGTCCGGGTCGAGGCGGTTTCAGTCAACCCCGTCGATGGCAAGCAGCGTGCCAGCACGGATCCGGCCACGCTCCAGGCACCCCGCGTGCTGGGTTGGGACGCTGCCGGCGTGGTCGAGGCAATCGGCGACGAGGCGAGCCTGTTTGCCTCCGGTGACGAGGTTTATTACGCAGGCGATGTCACCCGCCCCGGCTGCAATGCGCAGTACCACTGGGTGGATGAACGCCTGGTCGCGCGCAAGCCAACCACGCTGGATTTCGCTGAAGCCGCAGCGCTGCCGCTGACCACGCTCACCGCCTGGGAGCTGCTGTTCGAGCGCATGCCGCTGCGGCTGGACGATCGCCGCCACGCCGGCCAGCACCTGCTGGTGATCGGCGGTGCGGGCGGGGTCGGCTCGATGGCAATCCAGCTGGCCCGCCATGCGGGTTTCGAGGTGATCGCCACGGCGTCGCGCGAGGCCTCGGCCGACTGGTGCCGGCAGATGGGTGCCCGGCACGTGATCGACCACCGGCAACCACTTCAGGCCCAGCTGCAGGCGCTGGGCATCGACACGGTGCAGGTCGCACTCAACCTGGCCGACACCGATCACTACTGGGACGAACTGGGCCTGCTGCTGGCGCCGCAGGGACATGTGGGCCTGATCGTCGAGCCGCGTGGGCCGCTGCGCATCGGCGATCCCTACAAAGCCAAGTGCATCGGCATCCACTGGGAGTTCATGTTCGCGCGCTCGCGCTTTGCCACTGCCGACTGCATCGAGCAGCACCGCATCCTCAGCCGCACGGCCAGCATGATCGATGCCGGCCAGCTGCGCGGCACCCTCAGTGAAAGCCTGGGCCCGATCAATGCGGCAAATCTGGACATCGCGCATCAGCGCCTGGCCAGCGGACGCACGGTGGGCAAGCTGGCGCTGGCAGGCTGGGGCGACTGAGCCAGGCTGGAACGCCGATGTAAAGCCGAGCCCATGCCCGGCCGTGCGGTCTGATCGTAGCGTCGAGCGTGCTCGACTGATTCATCAGGAGCAGTCGAGCACGCTCGACGCCACTGTAGCGGCGGATTGATCGGCATCTGTATCTATGGAAGTGACTGAAGCGGGATTACGGTGGAAACAGATTCCTCTCCCCCGAGACCGCCATGCCCACCGCCCTGCCCTTGCGCCTGCTGCAACTGATCACCGGCCTGTTCCTGTACGGATTCGGCGCCTCGCTGATGATCCGTGCGGCCATCGGCGTGGCGCCCTGGGATGTCCTGTCACAGGGCATCGCCGCGCAGACGCCGCTGTCGTTCGGCCTGGCGACCAATGTCATCGGCGCACTGGTGCTGCTGCTGTGGTGGCCGCTGCGGCAGAAACCGGGTGTCGGCACCGTGCTCAACGTGATGCTGATCGGCCCTTCCGCGCAGTTCGGGCTATGGTTGCTGCCGCCGGCCGTCGGCCTTGGCTGGCAGCTGGCGATGTTCTGCGCGGGCATGCTGCTGGTCGCGCTGGCCACCGGCCTGTACATCGGCGCCAGGCTTGGCCCTGGCCCGCGCGACGGCCTGATGACCGGCCTGCATGCCCGCACCGGCTGGCCGATCTGGAAGGTGCGCAGCCTGATCGAAGGCAGCGTATTGCTGCTGGGCTGGTGGCTGGGCGGCAATGTCGGCCTCGGCACCCTCGCCTTCGCCCTGCTGATCGGTCCGCTGTGTGGTGTCACGCTGGGCTGGTTCGGGATCGGTCGCACCCCGGTAGTGCCGGCCGCCGGCCGGCAGCCGCAGTCCCCCTGATCTGCCCAGGATGCCGGCCAGCGGCCGGCACTGCCCCCCGGAGTTCGGGGGGAGCGCCGCAGGCGCGGGGGCGTGGAGGCCGGTAAGTGGGGCCCGCGGTTCGCGCAGCGAGTTGCGGGAGCGACAGCACGCATGTGCCGAGCGTACCCGGCCAGCGGCCGGCACTACCGCCCCCGGAGTTCGGGGGCAGCGCCGCAGGCGCGGGGGCGTGGAGGCCGGTAAGTGGGGCCCGCGGTTCGCGCAGCGAATTGCGGGAGCGACAGCACGCATGTGCCGAGCGTACCCGGCCAGCGGCCGGCACTACCCAAAGACCGGCCCTTGCCCCGGCCGCCGTTTCGCGGCACGCTTCGCGCTTCCGTACGCAAGCGTATCGACAATGTCGCCAGCCAACGAAAGCGCCTACCCCCATCTGTTCGCCCCGCTGGACCTGGGCTTCACCCAGCTGCGCAACCGCGTATTGATGGGCTCGATGCACACCGGCCTGGAGGATCGCGCCCGCGACTTCCCGCGGCTGGCGGCCTACTTCGCCGAACGCGCCGAGGGCGGTGTCGGCCTGATCGTCACCGGTGGCTTCGCGCCGAACGTGGTCGGCTGGCTGAAACCGTTCGGCGGCAAGCTGTCCTGGCCCTGGGAAGTACGCCCGCACCGTCAGCTCACCGCCGCCGCGCACCAGCACGGCGCGAAGATATGCCTGCAGCTGCTGCATGCCGGCCGATATGCCTACCACCCTCTGTCGGTGGCGCCGTCGAAGCTGAAGGCACCGATCAACCCGTTCACCCCGCGTGCGTTGTCGGCCAGCGGCGTCGAGCGCCATATCGCCGACTACGCACGCAGCGCGAAGCTGGCCCGCGAGGCTGGCTACGACGGTGTGGAAGTGATGGGCTCGGAGGGCTACCTCATCAACGAGTTCATCGCCCCGCGCACCAACAAGCGCACCGACCGCTGGGGCGGCGATGCGAACCAGCGCATGCGCTTCGCGGTCGAGATCGTGCGCCGCATCCGCGAGGCCTGTGGCCCGGACTTCATCATCATCTACCGCCTGTCGCTGGTGGACCTGGTGGAGGACGGCAGCAACTGGGAGGAGATCGTGCAGCAGGCGCAGGCCATCGAGGCCGCCGGCGCGACGATCATCAATTCCGGCATCGGCTGGCACGAAGCCCGTATTCCGACCATTGCCACCTCGGTGCCGCGCGCCGCCTTCGCCGGGGTCACCGCCAAGCTCAAGCCGCATGTGAAGGTGCCGCTGGTGGCGACCAACCGCATCAATATGCCCGACGTCGCCGAGCGCATCCTTGCCAGCGGCGGTGCCGACATGGTGTCGCTGGCGCGCCCGCTGCTGGCCGACCCGCAATGGCCGAACAAGGCCCGCGCCGGCCGCGCCGAGGCGATCAACACCTGCATCGCCTGCAACCAGGCCTGCCTGGACCACGTGTTCGAGAACAAGCTGGCCAGCTGCCTGGTCAATCCGCGCGCCGCCCACGAGACCGAGCTGGTCTATCGCCCCACCGCCACGCCGAAGAAAGTTGCCGTGGTCGGTGCTGGCCCGGCAGGCCTGGCGTGTGCCACCGTCGCTGCCCAGCGCGGCCACCAGGTCACCCTGTTCGATGCCAACGAGGAGATCGGCGGCCAGTTCAACGTGGCCAAGCGCATCCCCGGCAAGGAAGAGTTCCACGAGACCCTGCGCTACTTCCGCCACACGCTGGCCGAAACCGGCGTGCAGCTGCGCCTCGGCACCCGCGCCGATGCCGCCACCCTGGCCGGCTTCGACGAGGTGGTGCTGGCCACCGGCATCACCCCGCGCAAGGTCGACTTCCCCGGCGCCGACCACGCCAAGGTGGTCAGCTACCTGGACGTGCTGCTGGGCCGGGTTGAAGTGGGCACCAATGCGGCGATCATCGGCGCCGGCGGCATTGGCTTCGATGTCGGCGAGTTCCTCAGCCACGCCGGTGAGTCGCCCTCCCTCGACCCGCAACGCTGGATGGCCGAATGGGGCGTGGACAGCACCTTCGAGGCCCGCGGCTCGCTGGGCCGGCCCGAGGTCGAGGCGTCACCGCGTCGGCTCTGGCTGCTGCAGCGCAGCCCGGGCAAGCCCGGCGCGCGACTGGGCAAGACCACCGGCTGGATCCACCGCGCCACACTGAAGGCCAAGGGCGTGCGCATGCTCGGTGGCGTCGAGTACCTGGGCGTGGACGACGAAGGCCTGCGCATCCGCGTGGAAGGCAGCGAACAGCTGCTGCCGGTCGACCATGTGGTGATCTGCGCCGGGCAGGAACCGAACCGTGCATTGCAGGCCGAACTGCAGGCCGCCGGCATCAACGCGCAGCTGATCGGGGGTGCCGATGTAGCGGCCGAACTGGACGCCAAGCGGGCCATCGACCAGGGCAGCCGGGTGGCCGCCGCGCTCTGATGAGCGCCTGAATGGGGGGCGGAATGTGATTTCCGTCACCCCTGCCGAACCTGAATGTCAAGCCGGGCGGTTCACGATGCGTTCGGCTATCCCCCCCTACCTTGCGCCATCTTTCCGCTCACCAGCCAGTTTCCGGTGAGCCGGCGCAGCCCCTCGATCGGTACTGATCGTTTCTTTTGGGGCTGCCCACGGGGCGGCCCCGATGGCCGCCTCCCCATGACGCCAAGTCGTACCCCGCCTCCTGTCGCCCCCGCGGCCGGAACCGGAGCGTGCGGCCCATACGGAGCAAGGAGTTATATGAAACTGGCCTGGATTCTCTGGCTGTCGCAGTTGTTGCCTCAGCCGGCCGCTGATTCATTGTGTTTGAGCACCACCGTTTACCTGGAAGCCCGCGACCAGACCCTGCGTGGCCAGCAGGCCGTCGCCGAGGTCGCCCTGCGCCGCCTCGACAGTGGCCTGTGGGGCGACTCCATGTGCCAGGTGGTCACCGCGCGCAAGCAGTTCGCACCGACCATCGTCTCGCCCGGCACCCAGCTGGGCAATGATGCGGCCTGGAGCGAGGCGATGAACGTGGCCTTCGACGCCGAGCGCAACTGGGCGCTGCCGGCCGGCGAGCGCCGCGAGATCGTGCCCGGTGCCAGCCACTTCGCCGCGCTGTCCATCGCCAGCCCGAACTGGCGCAATGCCTACCAGGTGGCCACCATCGGCGATCACACCTTCTATAAGGTGCAGAACCTCAAGCCGCGGCAGTCGTAACGATCCGTGCTGGCGGCAGCGTTGCCGCCCGCTGGCAAGCTCTGGGATAGTGGGCGTTTCCCGCCCGCATCACCTGGAGTTCCCATGAAGCTGTACAGCAAGCCCGGTGCCTGTTCCACCGCCGACCACATCGCCCTGCAGTGGACCGGCCAGCCGTTCGAGGTTGAACTGCTGAACAAGGACACCCTGAAGGGCCCGGAATTCCTCAAGATCAATCCGGCCGGTGCCGTCCCCGCACTGGTCGACGGCGACTTCGTGCTGCTGCAGAACGCCGCGATCATGGGCTATATCGCCGACAGCTTCCCGCAGGCCGGCCTCGGCGGCGACGGCAGCCCGCGCCAGCGCGCCGAAGCCACCCGCTGGCTGGCCTTCGTCAATTCCGATGTGCATCCGGCCTTCTCGCCGCTGTTCGCGCCGGGCAAGTTCATTGCCGACGAGAGCCAGTTCGATGCGATCCGCGCCGCCGCGCACAAGCGCCTGCGCGCCCTGTTCGAGACCGCCGACAAGCAGCTGGCCGACAAGCCGTGGCTGGCCGGCTTCCGCAGCTTCGCCGACCCGTACTTCTACATCACGCTGCGCTGGGCCGCCGGCACCAAGGTCGACCTGTCCGGCCTGGACAACCTGGCCGCCTACAAGGCGCGCATGGATGCCGATGCCGGCGTGCAGGCCGCGCTGAAGGCCGAGGGCCTGGCCTGAGCCAGACCATGGGTCGGAGCCGTCTGCACAGCAGACGGCTCTGCCCCCATCCGTGCAATCGCCACACTCAGCCGATCTGGCGGATCACTTCGCCCTTGGCATCGCGCAGGTAGGTCGGCACCACTTCGATGCGCAGCGCCGCCTCCACCGGGTAGATGCCGCGCTCGGCACGCACGCCCGCCAAGGCTTCCAGACCCGTCTCGTCCAGTGCCCAGCGCGCGCTGTCGGCCGATACCTCGCCGGTTTCACCGCGCGCGGCCGGAATGAATTCCCACTGCCGCTCGCGGCTGACCAGTTCCAGTGATTTGCCGTGGCGCAGGCGCAATGGCAGCAGCTCGCACACGCTGGCCACCTGGCCCGCACCGAGCACCAGGGTGGTGACGCCCGCCTCCTGGCGCCAGTCCAGCGTCTCGATGAACAGCATGCCGGTGCTGGAGCCCTCGCGCTCGCTGCCGGTCTGCACCTGTGCAGCCAATGCCGGATCCTCCAGCAGGTTGCCGCGATGCAGGTCGCTGATCCACAGCGGCATCGCCGGTTGCAGCGCCTGCAGCACGCCGCGCGTCGACCAGCGCTTGACCGCTTCCATCTCCTCATCGGTCAACCCGACCAGCTGCAGGAACTGCAGGTGGCCATTGGCGGTGTCGCGTACGGGCAACTGCGGATCTGCGACGAAGGCCAGATGGCACAAGCGCGTGTTGGTCTCCAACGCGATCGGGCCGTTGGCGTTGAGGTGGTGGCCATCCTCGAACACGTTGCCACTGCCGAACACATAGCGCGCCAGGTTCTGCAGCAGGTTCATCGGCCACACCGGCGGCGTGCTGCCGGCGTTCTCACCGGCGTCGGCAGCGAGGCGGAAGGTCAGCTCGAAACCATAGCCACTGGCGGTGGCATCACTGCTCTCCTTGGCGTACAGCTCGGAGAAGCCGTAGGTGATGTAATGCCAATGCGGTACCGGCGCATCCGCCCAGTACACGCTGATGCCATCGAGCGGATCCTGGCCACCGAGCGTGTACGGAAGCGCGGTGCCGAAGTGACGCGGTTCCTGCCCGGCATACAGCGGCGCCAGCGCCGCATTGATCGCGTCCCAGCCGGGGGTATCGGTGTCGTCGTGGTCGTCCTGCACGCGGGACTCCTTGTGGGGAAGTGAACCGATCACTTTACGCGGTGGCTCAGGCCTGCACGACCTCGCCGCCGCCATTGACCACGGCCGCCTGGGTCTCCTGCCACCAGCGCTGCGCCAATGCCGGGCTGCGCGCCTTGCCCACCGCCGCCAGCAGTTCCGGGCACAGGCGCTCCAGTGCCAGCGCATCGGTGCAGCGTTCGATCTTCAACTGCATGAAATAGCCCTTCAGGCCCAGATGCCGACGCACGGCCTCACTCATCGCGTCGTACAGCTGCTGGTACAGCGCCGGGTCCTGTTCACGGCCGGTGCTGATGCTGCGCGTCGGTGCGGCTTCGACACTTCCGCCGATCACTTCAATCAGGCCCTGCGCTGACAATTGCTCCAGTGCGTCCGGTGGTGCGCGCAGGCCTTCGAACAGGCCGCGCAGTTCAGTGTCATCGCGATGGCCGTCGACCATCAGCAGGATCGAACGCAGTGCCGCCGGCAGGCGCCGACCACGGTCCTCGATTTCCTGGCGGCCAGCGGCCGTCTTGGCGTGCAGCAAAGCCATTGCCTCCCCCCAATCTCTCGATGCGCAATGCCAGCGCGCCCTGGCGGGCGCGCTCCCCTGTGTGCCATCCCCGGACGGCACGCGCCTTCCCCGGCGCGCACCGTGTATTGCAGGTCGATGACAGGCCGAGCTTAGCG
>NZ_JAOECR010000042.1:0-43511 GCF_029836955.1 Stenotrophomonas sp. GD04054
GCCTGCAGCTCGGCCACGGCCGCTTCCAGCTGGGCCACGCGCTCGGCCAGGCCGGGATCGGCCGCGTCGCTGCCACCGCCGCTGCTGGCGTACCTGGCCGCAAGCGCCGCGCCATCCACTTCACCGCACAGCAGGTGCATGTAGCGGTCTTCGCGCTGGCCGCTGGCGCGCGGCAACACCACCAGCAGCGCGCGCTGCTGCAGGCGCTCGATGGCGTGGCGGGCTTCGTCGGCGTCGGCGAAGCGGTGCAGGCGCTCGCTGCGCGTGACCAGTTCGCCCAAGGTCTGCGGCCCACGCAGCAGCAGCATCGCCAGCAGCACGGTCTGCTGCCGGGTCAGGTCCAGCGCGGCCTGCAGGCGGTGCTCGTAGCGGTCTGCGCGCGAGGAGAAGTGCTGGCGGGCCAGGCCCAGTGTCTCCAGTTGGCGCAGCGCGTGCTGCACGCTCCCGGCGTCGACGTTCATCACCGGCTCGCGGGCGGTCTTCTGGTTGGCGGCCGACTGGGCGGCGTTGACCGTCAGCGGGTAGGTGTCCGGGGTGGTCGCCTCCTTCTCCACCAGGCAGCCCAGCAGGCGGGCCTGCACGGCGTCGAGCAGGGGGACGTCGGGGGTCTGGGCGGAATCGGTCATGGCGGCCTCCGGAAGGGCAACGGGTCAACCGCCAAGCATAGCCGTCCCCGGGCCGGCTTTGCCGGTAAAATGCGCCGGTATATCTGATTGCCGGTGAATCCATGCGTCGTCCCGTTTCCCTGTCCCTGACCCTGCTCGCCACCGCGGCGCTGGGCCTGTCCGCCTGCAAGCGCGTGGATGTGCCTGCCGCCGAAGCCACTGCGCCGGAGGCCCCGGCCGCCGCTGCCAAGGCCGATGGCGCGCTCGATGCCACTGCCAACGACAACCTCAATGCGGTGCTGTGGATGCAGCGTGCGCAGGAGTACAAGGCGATCACCGAGCAGACCTACCGTGCCGCCGCCGACCACCTGGATGCCGCGCTGAAGGAAGCCCACTGGGATGCGCTGGTGCCGGAAGAACGCGGCAACGAGGCCAAGGGCCTGAAGCCGGCCGTGGTGCTGGACGTGGATGAGACCGTGCTGGACAACTCGCCCTACCAGGCGCGCCTGGTCCGCGACGGCAAGGAATACGACGAGCTGACCTGGGACCAGTGGGTGGCCGAAAAGAAGGCCAAGGCCATTCCGGGCGTGGTTGATTTCGCCAAGGCCGCCAACGCCAAGGGCGTGACCCTGCTGTACATCTCCAACCGTGCCGTGCACCTGAAGGACGCGACCCTGGCCAACCTGCGCGAGCAGGGCCTGCCGGTGGCCGATGACAGCGTGTTCCTGGGCCTGGGTACTTTGGTCGAAGGCTGTGAGCAGGCCGGCAGCGAGAAGAACTGCCGCCGCCGCCTGGCCGGGCAGAAGTACCGCGTGCTGATGCAGTTCGGTGACCAGCTGGGCGACTTCGTGGAAGTGACCGCCAACACCAATGAAGGCCGTGACGCCCTGCTGCAGCAGTACCACGACTGGTTCGGCGAGCGCTGGTGGATGCTGCCGAACCCGACCTACGGCGGCTTCGAGCCGGCGCAGTTCAACAACGACTACAGCCAGTCGCGCCAGGCCCGCCACGACGCCAAGCGCGCTGCGCTGGACTACGCGCCGTGAGCCGCGCGCCGCTGCCGCTGCGCGATGACGAGCGCCTGATCTTCGCGCTGGACGTGCCGGACCGCGTGCAGGCGCTGGAGTGGGTCGACCGCCTCGGCGACAGCGTGGCGTTCTACAAGATCGGCATGGAACTGCTCGCCTCCGGCGAGTACTTCCAGGTGCTGGACGAGCTGGCCCGCCGCGACAAGCGCGTGTTCGTCGACCTGAAGTTCTTCGACATCCCGGCCACCGCCGCGGCGGTGATCAAGCGCCTGTCGCAGTGGCCGGTCAGCTACGCCACCATCCACGGCTGGCACCCGGCGATGATGGAAGCCTGCGCCGCCGCCAACAGCAGCGACATGCGCCTGCTGGCGGTGACCGTGCTGACCTCGATGGGCCGCCCGGACCTGGCGCAGATGGGCATCGACCGTGAGCCGGTGGACGTGGTGGTCGAGCGCGCGCTGGCCGCGCAGGCGGCCGGCATCGATGGCGTGATCGCCTCGGGCCAGGAAGCCGGCCCGATCCGCGCCGCTACCGGCGCCGGGTTCTCGATCGTCTGCCCGGGCATCCGCCCCGGTGGCCCGGTCGGCGATGACCAGAAGCGTACCGTTGGCGTGGCCCAGGCCTTTGCCGATGGCGCCGATGCCATCGTGGTCGGTCGCCCGATCCGCCTGGCCGCCGATCCGCAGGCCGCGGCCCGGGCCATCCAGCAGGAAATCGCGTCGGCGTTGGCTACGCGCTGAGATTCCGCTGCGCAGGCTGCAGGCCCGAACGCCATCCCGACCCGCGCGGGATGGCGTTTTTGCATCCGTCCAGCAAGCGGTTGTGCCCGAATCGCCGCAAAACCTGCCGTAGATTTCATGGCCCCGGCGCAAGGCATCAGGCAAATCAATAAAATCAATAATTTAGGCTGCACTACGTAAAGTTTTGCCTTAACTTGAGCGGCAGCGTAGGATCGCCGCCATCCGGTCCTCGGACCGGACATGTGCCACAACACTGTCCACCGGCCCTGCGCCGGCTTGAAGAGCCTGTGATCCTCGTGATCCCGGCTCTTTTTTTATTCCGATCAGTGACTTGCACAAGCAACCGCGGAAACCGTGACGTCCCGGCTTGCCGCTGTCACCTCGCAGGCCGCAAGATGCGGACCGGTCCGGGGAGTCCGAGTGCATGAGCGTGGCAGTGCGAGGAAGGTCTGCGCGTGGATGGGGGCTGGCAGTCATGCTGCTGGCCGTGGCCGCGTGCCGTGAACCGGCCAACGATCCGGCCAGGCCGGCAGCCGAACCGGTTGCGGCGGTGCAGGCGATGGCCCTGCGCCTGGCCGAGGACGATCTGGTCGGCTATGCAAAGCTGTCGGTTCCGCCCAGCCAGTACCAGCGCCTGCAGCAGGCCTGGGCCGAGGGCCACAGCCAGTGGCCGCTGACCGAGCTGCCGCTGGGCGACCAGCTGCTGCCGATGCTGGCCGCACTGCGCACGCCCAATGCCGGTGCCGAACTGCAACGCAGCTTCGACCGCCAGCTGGCAGGCCAGGCCAGCGCGGTACGCCAGGCGGCGCAGTCGATGGGCAACTTCGGCGTGCAGTACCTGCGCCACCAGAAGGGCTATACGCCCGGCCAGCAGGCCCATTACATCGCCCTGGTGGAAACCCTTGCCAGCTGGGCGCAGGGCGCGCCGATCAGTGACCGTGCGCGTGCACGCAGCACGATCGCCGCGCTGGTGGGTGCCGCCGGCAAGGTTGGCTTCGACGATGAGGCCGGCCTGCAGGCCGCGGGCATGGAAGGCAGCCTGCAGCAGCTGGCGCCGTTCATCCATACCCTCAAGGCGGTGCTGGGCAGCTACGGGTTGGGCGTGGATGACGCACTGCGCAGCGTGCGCGGTGAACTGCTCTCGGTGGAGGGCGACAACGCGCTGGTACGCCTGCACTACGACCTGGCGGGGCGTGAGATGACCCTGCAGCTGCCGCTGAGCCGCCGCGAGGGCCACTGGTACCTGACCCGCACCCTGGCCGACACCGACGCGCTGCTGCGCAAGGCCGACGCGGCCCGCGCCGCTGCGTCGCCGTCACCGGCTGAAGCCCCCGCCGAGGGTGGGGAAGCGGCAACGCCGCCGCCTAAGCCATAATGGCGCCGATGTCGAAACAGAACCCGCTGCCGTTCCCCGGCGAAGAATCCCAGTCGACGCCCGCCGATACGGTGCCGGCGTCCCCCTCGACCGGTACCGGCCCGAACCCGGTACCGCCGCCCGCGCACGCGCGTCCGGCTGGCCGCCGCCCGCTGTGGGCTCGGCTGCTCGGCCGTCTGGTCGAGCCGTGGCTGTCGCTGAAGATCGAACCGGAAGACCCGGGCCAGTACAACGATGGCCGCCCGGTCATGTACGTGCTGGAGGACTACGGCCTGTCCAATGCGCTGATCCTGGACAAGGCCTGCCGCCAGGCCGGCCTGCCGTCGCCGCTGGTGCCGCTGGCCGGTGACCCGACCGGCCGCAAGCGCGCCTACCTGGCGCTGTCGCGGCGCAGCTCCAGCAACTCGCTGATTCCCGAACAGCGCGGCGCCAAGACCCATTCCGATTCGCTGGCCAAGGTCCTGCAGGCCCATCGCGTGCGCGATGACCTGGACGTGCATCTGGTGCCGGTGTCGATCTTCGTCGGCCGCGCGCCGGACAAGCAGAGCGGTTGGTTCGCCGTGCTGTTCTCGGAAAACTGGGCGCTGGTCGGCCGCTTCCGCCGCCTGCTGGCGGTGCTGCTCAACGGCCGCAGCACCATCGTCCGCTTTGCCCCGCCGATCTCGCTGCGCAGCACCGTGGACGAAGGCCTGGAGCCGGAGCGCACGGTGCGCAAGCTGCAGCGCGTGCTGCGTACCCATTTCCGCCGCATTCGTGAATCGGTGATCGGCCCTGACCTGTCGACGCGGCGCCTGCTGGTCGACCAGGTGCTGGCCGCCGAACCGGTGCGCGAAGCGATCGCCGCACAGGCCAAGCGCGACAATTCGAAGCCGGCCGATGCCTGGAAGAAGGCACACGCCTACGCCTGGGAAATCGCCGCGGACTATTCCAGCCCGGTGGTGCGCTCGGCCAGCTTCATGCTCAGCCACGTGTGGAACCGCATCTATGCGGGCGTGCTGGTGCACCACCTGGACAAGTTCAAGGCCGCCGCGCCGGGCCACGAAGTGGTCTACGTGCCCAGCCACCGCAGCCACATGGACTACCTGCTGCTGTCCTACCTGCTGTACGACCGTGGCATCGTGCCGCCGCACATCGTGGCCGGCATCAACCTGAATCTGCCGGTGGTCGGCACCCTGCTGCGCAAGGGCGGTGCGTTCTTCATCCGCCGCTCGATCCGTGGCAACGCGCTGTACTCGGCGGTGCTCAGCGAATACGTCGCGCAGCTGGTGGCCGGTGGCTACTCGCTGGAGTACTTCGTCGAAGGCGGCCGCTCGCGTACCGGCCGACTGCTGCAGCCCAAGGGCGGCATGATCTCGATGACGCTGCGCGCGTTCCTGCGCCAGCCGCGCAAGCCGGTGCTGTTCCAGCCCATCTACATTGGCTACGAGAAGCTGATGGAGGGCGGCAGCTACCTGGACGAACTGTCCGGCCGGCCGAAGGAAAAGGAATCGATCTGGTCGCTGCTGTGGGGCATCCCCAAGGTGCTCAAGCAGAACTACGGCCAGGTGGTGGTGAACTTCGGCGAACCGATCGCACTGAACGACGTGCTCGCCGAGAAGGCGCCGGAGTGGAAGGGCGAGGCGGTGTCCGAGGACGAGAAGCCGGCGTGGCTGTCGACCACGGTGGATACGCTGGCCGAACGCATCCAGGTGCGCATCAACGGTGCCGCCGACGTCAACCCGATCAACCTGCTGGCGCTGGCCCTGCTGTCCACGCCGAAGCATGCGATGGGCGAGGCCGACCTGATCGCGCAGATCGAGCTGTGCAAGACCCTGCTGGTCGAGATGCCGTACTCGGACCGGGTGACGGTGACCCCGCACTCGCCGGAGCGGATCATCGCCCATGCCGAGGAAATCAACGTCCTCACCCGCATCAAGCACCCGCTGGGCGACGTGCTCAGCGTCAGCGGCGATACCGCGGTGCTGCTCAGCTACTTCCGCAACAACGTGGTGCACCTGTTCACCGCCTCGTCGTGGGTGGCCTGCTGCTTCCAGAACAACCGCCGCATGAGCCGCACCGGCCTGGTCCAGCTGGGGCGTACGGTATACCCGTTCCTGCAGGCCGAGCTGTTCCTGCCGTGGAGCGAGGACGAGTTCGCCCAGCGCATCGACCGGACCATCGACGTGTTCGTGCGCGAAGGCCTGCTGCAGAACGTCAACGATGACGATGGCGGCATCCTGGCGCGCAACACCGGGCAGACCGACGAGGTGTTCCGCCTGCGTGCGATCGGCCATTCGCTGCAGCAGGCGTTCGAGCGCTATTACATCGCCATCTCGGTACTGGTGAAGAACGGCCCCGGCGTGCTCGGCGCGGCCGAGCTGGAAAGCCTGTGCCAGCAGGCCGCGCAGCGGCTGAGCCTGCTCTATGCACCGGCGGCACCGGAGTTCTTCGACAAATCCCTGTTCCGTGGCTTCATCCAGAAGCTGCGCGAGCTGCGCCTGGTGTGGCCGGACGAGAACAGCAAGCTGCTGTTCGACGAACGCCTGGATGCGTGGGCCAAGGATGCCAAGTTCATCCTCGGCCGCGAGCTGCGCCACACCATCGAACGGGTCAGCCCGGAAGCGGCACGCCCGGACGAGCCTGCGCCGCAGGATTGAAGGCAGTGCCGGGCCGTGCCCGGCGAACGGTATGCCAACCAAGGTTGGCATCTACCGGGGCGAAGCAGTAGATCCACGCCATGCGTGGATGGGCCACCGCTCAGGCCGGCTCGTCGGGAATCTGCAGGCTTTCCAGCCTAGCGATGCAGTCCTTCAGCTGCAGCTTGCGCCGCTTCAGGCGCTTGGCTTCCAGTTCGTCCTCGCCGTTGGCGGCCATGCGGGTGATCTGTTCATCCAGCAGGCGGTGCTCGGCGCGCAGGGCGGCGAGGTGCTCGACGATCTCGGCGGGGCTGTAGGTGTCCACAGCCTCCGAGCATACACAGCGATGATGACTGCCGGGAGAGGGGAATCCCGACCCCCGGCCGTGGCCGCTCCGAGCCGTTAGAATGGAACCCATGAGTGCCGTGATTTCCCTTCCCGATCCCCAGCCGCGCGCCGCCCGTGATCCGCGCGTGGCCGAGCGCGAGCAGCACAAGCTGGCCAAGCGCCTGCGCCGCCAGGTCGGCGAGGCGATTGCCGACTTCGGCATGATCGAGGCCGGCGACAAGGTCATGGTCTGCCTGTCCGGCGGCAAGGACAGCTACACCCTGCTGGACGTGCTGCTGCAGCTGCAGAAGAAGGCGCCGGTGCCGTTCGAGCTGGTGGCGGTGAACCTGGACCAGAAGCAGCCGGACTTCCCCGAGCACGTACTGCCGGAATACCTGGCAGGCCTGGGCGTGCCGTATCACATCATCGAGCAGGACACCTATTCGGTGGTCAGCCGGGTCATCCCGGAAGGCAAGACCATGTGCTCGCTGTGCTCGCGGCTGCGTCGTGGCGCGCTGTACAACTACGCCGAGACCCACGGTTTCACCAAGATCGCGCTGGGCCATCACCGTGACGACATGGTGGCCACGTTCTTCATGAACCTGTTCCACCACGCCAAGCTGTCGGGCATGCCGCCGAAGCTGCGCAGCGATGACGGCAAACACGTGGTGATCCGGCCGCTGGCCTATGTGCGCGAAAGCGACATCGTCGAGTACGCACAGGCACGCCAGTTCCCGATCATTCCCTGCAACCTGTGCGGCAGCCAGGAGAACCTGCAGCGCCGCCAGGTCGGCCTGATGCTGAAGCAGTGGGAAAAGGACCACCCGGGCCGCATCGAGCAGATCGCGCGTGCCATGGGCGAAGTCCGGCCCTCGCAGCTGGCCGACACCACCCTGTTCGACTTCATGGCGCTGGGCCGTCGCGACGACGCGCCGCTGCCCGACGCCCATGCCTGGCTGGCCGGTTCCCCGGCCGACGCCGACGCAGATCCCGAGACGCCCACCGTTTAAGGTCGGTCGCCCTTCCTCTTTGCCATCCGGAATTCCATGTTCTTTCGCAACCTGACGTTCTTCCGTTTCCCGACCACCACCGATTTTTCCGAAGTCGACACCCTGCTGCCGCACGCCCTGCTGAAGCCGGTCGGCGCACTGGAAATGAATTCGCGCGGCTTCATCTCGCCGTTCGGCCGCGAGGAGAAGGAACTGCTCTCCCACCGCATCGCCGAACATCTGTGGCTGACCGTGGGCGGCGAGGACAAGATCCTGCCGGCGGCGGTGGTCAACGACCTGCTCGAGCGCAAGCTGGAGGAGATCGAGGAGAAGGAAGGCCGCCGCCCGGGTGGCCGCGAGCGCAAGCGCATGAAGGACGACCTGCTGCATGAACTGCTGCCGCGCGCCTTCGTGAAGTCCTCGCGCAACGACGCCTTCATCGACCTGCAGCACGGCTACGTGGCGGTGGATACCTCCAGCCGCAAGACCGGCGAGTACTTCATGTCCGACATCCGCGGCCTGCTCGGCAGCTTCCCGGCGATGCCGCTGAATGCCGAAGTCGCGCCGCGCTCGATCCTGACCGGCTGGATCGCCGGCGAGCCGCTGCCGACCGGGCTGAGCCTGGGCGAAGAGTGCGAGATGAAGGACCCGGTGGAAGGTGGCGCGGTGGTCAAGTGCCAGCACCAGGAACTGCGCTGCGACGAGATCGACAAGCACCTGGACGCCGGCAAGCAGGTGACCAAGCTGGCGCTGATCTTCGAAGACAACCTGTCCTTCGTGATCGGCGACGACCTGATCGTGCGCAAGCTGAAGTTCCTCGACGGCGCCCTGGACCAGCTGGAGCATGCCGACGAAGACGGCCGCCGCGCCGAGTTCGACGCCCGCTTCGCCCTGCAGAGCGCCGAGATCCGCCGCCTGTTCCTGTTGCTGGAAGAAGCCTTCAAGCTCAGCAAGGCTGACTGAACAGGCAGCCCGACGGCCGCCGGTCATCCGGCGGCCCGAAGCGGCGCTATGCTGGGCGCATGAGCCGTCTGCTGCGCCGCCTGATCAGCCCGACCCCGCCCGCCACCGTACAGCGCGACACCGTTCGCCTGCGCCTGGAGGATGCCGAGATCGAGGTGCTGCGCGTGCGCGATCCACGTGCGCGCCGCATCAAGCTGAGCGTGGACGAGCGCGGCGCACGCTTGACCCTGCCGCCGCGCGCAAGCCTGGTGATGGGCGAACGCTTCCTGGAACAGCACCGCGACTGGCTGGCACTGCAGCTTCGCCAGTACCAGGGCCAGGGCCTGCCAGCACCGCTGCAGCCGGGCGAAGACGGCGTGCTGCCCCTGCGTGGCGAACTGCTGCCGCTGCGCTGGCAGGAAGGCCGCTACGCGCGGCTGGAGATCGACGCGCACGGCGCCTGCGTGCAGTGGCCGACCCGCGGCGGTGATGCCACCCTGCGCCGCCTGCTGCGCGAGTTCTACGAAGCCCAGACCCGCGCCGACGTCGGCCGCTGGCTGCCGAAGTACCTGCCCACCCTGCCGCGCGCACCCAGCCGCCTGCGCCTGAAGGTGATGTCCTCGCAATGGGGCTCACTTGCCCCGGACGGCAGCATGGCACTGGACCTGGCGCTGGTGCTGGGCCGATCCGAGGCGTTCGAGTACGTGCTGGTGCACGAACTCTGCCACCTGATCCAGCCGAATCACTCACCCGCGTTCTGGCACGAAGTGGAACAACGCTTCCCCGCCTGGCGCGAACAGCGCGACTACTTCCAGCTGGAAGGGCGACGCCTGAAGGCGATGCTTCGGCAACTGCTGTAGCGCCAGCGCTACAGCAGTTGCCCACGCATTCTTCCTCTAGCCCCGCCTTCGGCGCGCCCCTTCAACAGAAGGGGCGTCACTCCAGACCGCGTGCTGAGCAGTCGAGCAAGCTCGACGCTACAGAAGCGCGCGCAGCGCGCGACCCGCTTCCGCTCTTGCTCTTCTTTCTCTCTTCCGTGGCTGGACACGCACGGAAACTGTCTGAGGCCGGGCGGGTGAGCCATGCAGGGGCGTTGGCGCCATGGAGGGCGCCATCGAGCTTACAAGGGTGAAGGCGCTTTGCTTGCGAAGCACTGCTTCGCAAGCGCCTGAACGCACAGCCGCCAGCGGCTGGGCCGGGCCCCGGAGGGGGACTTGCAGCGACCCCTGCGCAATCCACCCCGCCCGGCCAAGCACGGCTTCTGATCTGAACGACCCGCCACGAGGGGCTCAGCCGTTGGCCGAAACCCTCACCCCGCCCGCAACGCCGCCGCTGCCGCCCACCGCGCCGCCACCCGCGGCGCCGTAATGCACACCGCCTGATCGGTCACCGTCGTCACCGCGCGCTCCAGCAGCTGGATATCCGCCTCATGCTGGCGCGCCACATGCGGATCCTCGAAGAAGATCGCGCGCTGGCAACGCCCCTCCAGCACCCGGTCGGAAATCTGCGCATCACCGCCCATCGGGCCGCTCTGGTAGCGCGTCACCCACGGCGTATCACGCGGCCAGCCCCGGCTCCAGGCCAGCTCGTTCAAACGCTGGCCGGTGGTCCCGGTGGCCACCCGCTCACCGAACCGGGCCAGCACATCGAAGTGCTCATCGGCGAAGGCCAGCATCGCCGGCTTCATCGCATCGTGCGCGATCAGCGCCAGCGTCTGGCCTTCGAACGCATGCAGGTCGTCGGCGCCGGCATCGGCTGCCAGCCCGGCGTGGACGCGCTCCACCTCCACCCAGTCGCGTGCGGTGGCCACGGTCGAAATGAACGGCTTGCCGTGGATCACGCACTGCCGCTTGAGCGCGGTTGCTTCCGGAAACACCGAGGATGGATCGACCGGGTCGATCAGGTAGATCGCGCCATCCAGTGTCCGATCCGGACCCATGCCAACGACTTCGGCGACCAGCTTCATCAGGCCACCCTGGCGTCCGTAGGGATAACGGTGCAGGCCCGCGTACCCGGTCAGGAAGCCCTGCCGTTCGATCGCGTCATGGGTGCGGCCGACCGCATGCAGCGACACGCCCAGCTCGCGCAGGCCGGCCTCGCTGCTGCGCAGCCAACGGAACAGCGCAGCGCGCGCGTCGTGGTGATGAAGACGGTTGGCAGCCAGGCCGATGCGCATCGAACGCTCCGCAGGTACGGGTGAAGGCGGCAGTGTATGTCGGCATTCCCCCATCTGGATGCTTTTACAACTTTCTTCATTGCCGTCGGCCCGGGCGTCGATAGCGTGGCAGGCAGCGGTACCGCAGCGCGGCCGTTCCTTCCGCCCGCGAGATGAGGATGCCTACCGTGAATGTCGCCGGCTTCCCGGCAGCCATTGCTGTCATGGCCAGCCTGCTGCTGCCTGCCGCGGCCTCCGCCACGGGCTGCAGCACACCGCTGCGCATCGCCTGGCCGTCCGACCGTGCTCCTTTGTCGTCCAGCGAACAGGGCGAAGCCCGGGGGCTCGGCGCGGCGTACCTGAAGCTGCTGGGCGGGCAACGGCCACTGCAGCTGTTGCCCGTGCCGGCCACCAGCGTGGACCGGGACGAGCTGCCGGCCGGCACCCAGGCGCTGCTGGGATGGCCACGCTCGCAACTGCCTGCCGGATGGGTGGTCAGCACGCCCTACCTGCAGCTGCCACAGGTGATCGTGCGCCGGGAGGATGCGCCGCCGGTGCTGGGCCTGGAAGATCTACGTGGACGCATTGTGGCCAGCCCCAGCCGGGTGCCGCTGCAGGGGCTGCTGGCCGAGCAGGCAGCGGGTGCACAGCTGCTGCCTCCGGCAGCGCTGGACGATGCACTCCCGCTGCTGGGCACCGGATTGATCGATGCGGTGGTCGCCAACCTTGGCGACGTCGAGGCGGCGTTGCGCCGCTACCAGGGCGATGCACTGCTGATCGCCGCGCCGGCCGGTTTCGATGATGCCCTGGTGCTGGCGGCCACGCCCGCCTGCGCCGATGTCATCGCCGGCTTCGAACAGGCGCTGTCGCAGCTGACCGATACCGAGCGCGATCAGATCCGCGCGGCCTGGCTGCCGGACCGGCCGCGCAACGCTCCGTCATCGTCGCCCCTGCGCTGGCTGGTGCCGGCCTCGCTGATCCTGCTCGCCCTGGCGCTGGTCCATGCCTTCGGCTACTGGCGGGTCCATCGCGAGAGCGTGCGCCGCCGAGGGGTGGAGCAGCGCCTGCAGGAGGTGACCGCGAACCTGCCGGCGGTGGTCTACCAGGCGCGTCGTTCGGCGGGCGGCCACTACAGCTTTCCGCAGATCGCCGGGGACGTGCAGGCCCTGTTCGGAATCAGCGTGGAGACCGCGCGGATCGATCACCAGCGGTTGTTGGCCGCGGTCCACCCGGAAGACCGCAACCAGGTGATGGCCTGCGTCGAGATGGCTGCATTGGCGCGTGGCCCGATCGACGTCACCTTCCGCACCCGCTCGCCACAGGGCTGGCGATGGGTGCGCTCGCATGGGCGGCCGTTGTCCTGCGACGACAGCGACGTCGAGTGGAGCGGCTACTGGATCGACGTCAGTGAGGTGCAGTCACGTACCCGTGCGTTGGCCGAAGCGCGCCGCGAGGCCGAGCAGGCGGCACAGGCCAAGGCGCACTTCCTGGCAACGATGAGCCACGAGATCCGCACCCCGATGAGCACGCTGCTGGGCATGCTTGAACGGCTGGCGGGCAGCAGGCTGGAGCCGCGCCAGCAGCAGGTGCTGGCCACCGTCGATGATGCCGCGCGGATGCTGCGGCAGATCCTCGACGATGTACTGCACAGCCAACGCCTGGAGGGCGCACCACTGCAGCTGCGGCCCACCGACCTGGCGGCACTGGTGCGCGCGGTGCAGCAGCTGCTGATGCCGGTGGCCGCCAGCCGAGGCCTTCACCTGCAGGTGGTGCTTGATCCGGAGATGCAGCCGGGATCGCTGGCCGATGGCCTGCGCCTGCGCCAGATCCTGTTCAACCTGGCCGGCAACGCGTTGAAGTTCACCCGGCACGGCCACGTGGAGCTGCAGGTGCAGGTACTGCAGCAACGTGACTGGGGCCAGCGGCTGCGCCTGCAGGTAAGCGACAGCGGCGTGGGCATCAGCGAGGAGCGCCAGCAGGCGGTGTTCGCTGCCTATACACAGGCGGAGCGCTCGACCACGCGGCGCTTCGGCGGCAGTGGGCTGGGCCTGGCGATCTGCCGTGAGCTGGCGATCTCGATGGGGGCGGAGCTGCAGCTGCGCAGCTCACCCGGGAAGGGCACCACGGTGTGGCTGGATCTGGACCTGGATGCCTGTGAGGCACCCGTGGCAGCGCCCGCGCCGGCGGTTGCGGACGAGCGTCCATTGCCGGCGGCGCGCGTGCTGATGGCTGAAGACCATCCCACCAACCTGCATCTGCTGGAGCAGCACCTGTGTGCGCTCGGGCTGCAGGTCCACGCCTGTACCGATGGACGGTCGGCGCTTGAAGCATGGCAGGCGCAGCCGTTCGACCTGGTCATCACCGACTGCCACATGCCGGGCATGGATGGCTTCGCGCTGGCACGGGCGATCCGTGCCGATGCCTGCCCGGCGCGTGCGCAGGTGCCGATCATCGCGCTCACCGCCAGCGTGATGGAAAGCACCCGCGAAGCCTGTCGTGCGGCTGGCATCGACCACTTCCTGGCCAAGCCGGTGGAGCCGCACGCACTGCGGGCGCTGCTGGCGGCATTGCTGGTACCGGACTCAGTGGGCCAGTAGCCGCACGATGCTGGCGGCGGCATCGCGGCCTTCGGCCACGGCGGTCACCACCAGGTCAGCACCGCGCACCGCGTCACCACCGGCGAACAGGCGTGGATGCGCGGTCTGGAACGGCAGGCGGTCCTTGCCGCCGGCCACGATGCGGCCGTTGGACTGGCCTTCCACGCCCAGCTCGGCCAGCCACGCCGGCACGCTCGGCGAGAAGCCGAAGGCGATGATCACCACGTCCGCTTCCAGCAGCGATTCACTGCCTTCGATCGGCACGGCGTTCTGGCGGCCGTTGGCATCGGGCTCGCCCAGCCGGGTTTCGACTACGGTCACGCCGATCACTTCGTCATCGGCACCGGCTTCGATCGACAGCGGCTGCCGGTTGAACAGGAAGCGCACGCCTTCTTCGCGGGCATTGGCCACTTCGCGCGCGCTGCCGGGCATGTTGGCTTCGTCGCGGCGATAGGCACAGGTGACCTTGGCCGCGCCCAGCCGCACCGCGCTGCGCACGCAGTCCATGCCGGTATCGCCGCCACCGAGCACCACCACGCGCTTGCCGTTGAGGTCGGGCAGGGCAATGGTGTCTTCCCAGCCGGCAATCGGCCGACCCTTCGGGTCATCGCCGCCAACGATGCGGCTGTTCTGTACCAGGAACGGCAGGGCCGGCAGCACGCCCTTCAGGTCCTGGCCGTCGAGACCGCCATCGGTGTAGCGGTAGGCACCGGTGCCGACGAACACCGCGTCGTGGCTGTCCAGCAGCTGCTGCACGCTCAGGTCACGGCCGATCTCCACGCCGAGGCGGAACTGCACGCCCATGCCCTCCAGCACTTCGCGGCGGCGGTGGATCACGTCCTTGTCCAGCTTGAAGCTGGGAATGCCGAACTGCAGCAGGCCGCCGATCTGCTCATAGCGGTCATAGACCACGGCGGCAATGCCAGCGCGGGCGAGGCGATCGGCGCAGGCCAGGCCGGCCGGACCGGCGCCGATCACCGCTACGCTGTGGCCGCTGGGCTGCACCGCGCCCAGATCCGGGCGCCAGCCGCTGGCCAGCGCGGTATCGACGATGTACTTCTCCACCGCACCGATGGTGACCGCGCCGAACTCCTCCAGCGTGCAGCTGCCCTCGCACAGGCGATCCTGCGGGCAGACCCGGCCGCACACTTCCGGCAGCGGGTTGGTGCTGTGGCACAGCGTGGCGGCTTCATGGATGCGGTTCTCCTGCACCAGCTGCAGCCACTGCGGAATGGCGTTGTGCACCGGGCACTTCCAGCTGCAGTAGGGGTTGCCGCAGTCCAGGCAACGGCCGGCCTGGTACTGGGCGTCCTCCTTGCCGAACTTGCCATACAGCTCGCCCCAGTCGCCGGACGTACGCAGTTCCACCGGAATGCGCTGCGGCATGGTGCGGGGCAGGTCGAGGAACTGGAAGGCGTGCTTGCGGCTCATGGCGGGCTCTGGAATGCGGGGGGGGAACGTTGCCGGCCAGCGGCCGGCACTACGTGATCCTGGGATGCCGGCCAGCGGCCGGCACTACCGTTACGCGGCGCGTCGCAGGGTTTCGGTCAGCGACTCGATGCTGGCGGCCTTCGGTTTGACCAGCCAGAACTTGCCGATGTAGTCGCGGAACTCGTCCAGGATCTGCTGCGCCCAGATGCTGCCGGTCAGCTCGCGATGGCGGCCGATCAGGCGGTGCAGGTGCTGGCGGTAGTTCTCGAAGCCTTCGGCGGACACGCGATGGATGTCGATCAGCTCGTGGTTGTAGCGGTCGACGAAATCGCGGTCGACGTCCAGCACGTAGGCCAGCCCGCCGGTGAAACCCGCACCGAAGTTCAGGCCGACCTTGCCCAGCACCAGCACCACGCCATCAGTCATGTACTCGCAGCAGTGGTCACCGGCGCCTTCCACCACCGCCAGCGCGCCGGAATTGCGCACGGCGAAACGTTCGCCGGCACGACCGGCAGCGAACAGTTCACCGCCGGTGGCACCGTACAGGCAGGTGTTGCCGATGATGGCGGTGCTGCGTGCCTCGAAGCGGGCGCCGCGCGGCGGACGCACCACCAGGCGGCCGCCGGCCATGCCCTTGCCCACGTAGTCGTTGGCTTCGCCTTCCACCTCCAGGTGCAGGCCACCGACGTTGAACGCGCCGAAGCTCTGCCCGGCACTGCCGCGGAAGCGCAGTTCCAGCGGTGCCTCGGCCATGCCCTGGTTGCCGTGTGCGCGCGCCACCGCACCGGCCAGGCGGGTGCCGATGCTGCGGTCGGTGTTGTGGATCAGGAAGCGGTGTTCGCCACCGCGCTTGTGTTCGATGGCCGGGGCCAGCAGGCCGTCCATCTGCGTGGCCAGGCTGTCCGGCGATTCGTACAGGCGCTGCGCGGCACAGTGGCTGCCCTCGTAGCGGCTGTCGGCCAGCAGGCGCGACAGATCCACGCGCACGCCGTCGCGCGGCGCGGCGTCGATCTGCCGCAGCAGGTCGGTACGGCCGACGATCTCTTCCAGCGAACGCGCACCCAGGTACGACAGCCAGCCACGCACTTCCTCGGCCAGCAGGCGGAAGAAATTCTCTACGCGCTCGGGCTGGCCGGTGAAGTGGTTCTCGCGCAGGCGCTCGTCCTGGGTGGCCACGCCGGTGGCGCAGTTGTTGAGGTGGCAGATGCGCAGGTACTTGCAGCCCAGCACGATCATCGGTGCGGTGCCGAAGCCGAAGCTGTCCGCGCCCAGCAGCGCGGCCTTGACCACGTCCAGACCGGTCTTCAGGCCGCCGTCGGTCTGCAGCAGGGTGCGCCCGCGCAGGTCGTTGGCCAGCAGTGCCTGGTGTGCTTCGGCAATGCCCAGTTCCCACGGCACGCCGGCATAGCGGATCGAGCTGACCGGTGACGCGCCGGTACCGCCATCGTGTCCGGAAATGGTGATCAGGTCCGCACCGGCCTTGACCACGCCGGCGGCAATCGTGCCGACGCCGGCATGGCTGACCAGCTTCACCGACACCAGCGCGGTCGGGTTGACCTGCTTGAGGTCGTAGATCAGCTGCGCCAGGTCTTCGATCGAATAGATGTCGTGGTGCGGCGGCGGCGAGATCAGGCCGATGCCTGGACGCGCGTAGCGCAGCCGCGCGATCAGCTCGTTGACCTTGTGCCCAGGCAGCTGGCCGCCTTCGCCGGGCTTGGCGCCCTGCGCGACCTTGATCTGCAGCACTTCGGCATTGACCAGGTATTCGGCGGTGACGCCGAAGCGGCCCGAGGCCACCTGCTTGATCTTGCTGCGCTTGGCGGTGCCATAGCGGGCGGGATCCTCACCGCCTTCGCCGGAATTGCTGCGGCCGCCCAGGCGGTTCATCGCAATCGCCAGCGCCTCGTGTGCTTCTGGTGACAGCGCACCGAGACTGATCGCCGCGGTATCGAAGCGCGGGAACAGCTCGCTGACCGGCGCCACGTCATCGAGTGGTGTCGGCGCAGCGGCCGGCACCAGTTCCAGCAGGTCGCGCAGTGCCGACGGCGGACGCGCGTGCACGGCATCGCAGTACTGCTGCCAGGCACGCGGATCGCCGCTGCGCGCCGCGCGCTGCAGGGTGGTCACCACGTCCGGGTTGTACATGTGGTACTCGCCGCCGTGCACGTACTTCAGCAGGCCGCCGACATCCACGTCCTGCTGCGCGTCCCAGGCCTGCGCGCACAGCTCGCGTGCGTCGGCATCCAGGCGCGCGAAACCGGCACCACCGATGCGCGAAGCGGTATCCGGGAAGCACAGGTCCACGACTTCCGGTTCCAGGCCGATGATCTCGAACAGCTGCGCGCCGCGGTAGCTGGCCACGGTACAGATGCCCATCTTCGAGATGATCTTCGACAGGCCCTTGTAGACGCCCTTCCGGTAGCGGCGGCCGATCTGCGACTGCTCACCGCCCTTGCTGAGCTTGAGGATGCCGCGTCGGCCCAGGTCGAACAGGGTCTGGTAGGCCAGGTACGGGTACACCGCGGTAGCGCCGAAGCCGAGCAGGCAGGCCATGTGGTGCGGGTCGCGCGCGGTGCCGGTCTCGACGATGAGATTCACGTCGCAGCGCAGGCCCAGCCGCGAGAGGTGGTGGTGGATGGCGCTGGTGGCGAGCAGGGCATGCACCATCGGCCGCCCGGCCACCGGGTAGCGGTCAGACAGCAGCAGCATCACCATACCCTCGCGCGCGGCCTGTTCGGCCTCGGCACAGATGCGCTCGATGCCGGCGCGCAGGCCCTCGTCTTCGCTGTAGGACAGGTCCAGCAGGCGGTTGGCCTGCACGTACTGGTCCATCTTCAGCAGCTGGCGCAGCTTGCGCTGGCTGAGCACCGGCGAATTGAGGATGACGTGGTTCACCGTCTCCGGGCCGGCATGGAAGATGTTGGTCTCCTTGCCGAGCTGGGTGGACAGCGACATCGCGCAGTCTTCGCGCAGCGGGTCGATCGGCGGGTTGGTGACCTGCGCGAAGGCCTGGCGGAAATAGTCGTACAGTGGACGGCTGCGCTGGCTCAGCACCGCCATCGGCGTGTCGTCGCCCATCGAACCGGTGGCTTCCTGCTCGGTCTCGGCCAGCGGTCGCAGCACCTGCTCCACTTCCTCGCTGCTGAGCTGGTAGAGCTTGTGGTAGCTGCGCAGCGTGCCTTCGTCGAAGGGTTCCTCCACCAGCGAGGGATCGATAAGTTCGGTCTGCAGGTAGGTCACGCCCTGCTGCAGCCATTGCTTGTACGGCGCGCGACCGCGGTTGATGCGGTCCACCGCATCGGAGTCGAGCAGGTCACCGCGCTTGAGATCGATGGCCACCATTTCGCCGGGGCCGAGCTTGCCCTTGCGCACCACGCGCTCGGTCGGCACTTCCCACACACCCGCTTCGGAGGCGACCAGAAAGTGGCGGTCGGCGGTCAGCATCCAGCGCGCCGGGCGCAGGCCGTTGCGGTCCAAGGTGCACACCGCATAGCGGCTGTCGCAGGCGACGATGCCGGCCGGGCCATCCCACGGTTCGCTGTTGAGGCCGTGGAATTCGTAGAACGCGGCCAGGTCCGGGTCCTTGAATTCCAGCGACTGGGTGGCCGGCGGCACCAGGATGCGCAGCGCCTGGATCAGCTCCATGCCACCGGCCACCATCAGCTCCAGCATGTTGTCCAGGCTCTGCGAGTCAGAGCCGTGCATGGAGATGACGGGGTCGAATTCACCGATATCGAAGCGCGGCGTCTTCCACACCTTGCTGCGCGCCTGGGCCCAACGCCGGTTGCCTTCGATGGTGTTGATCTCACCGTTGTGGGCGAGCATGCGGAACGGGTGCGCCAGCGGCCAGCGCGGCAGCGTGTTGGTGGAGAAGCGCTGGTGGAACACGATCGCGCTGGAGGCCAGCTCGCGGCGCTGCAGGTCCGGGAAGAAGCGGCTGAGCTTGTCCGGCAGCACCATGCCCTTGTAGCTGATCGCATCCGGGGTGAGGGTGGTGACGTAGAAGTCGGCGTGTTCGCGCAGCTGCTGTTCGCTGCGGCGACGGGCCAGGAACAGCGCCAGCGCGAAGCCGGCATCGTCCTGGCCGATGCCGGCGTCGACGAACACCTGCTCGATGCGCGGCAGCGTGTCGCGCGCCAGCTGGCCGCAGACGCTGTCATCGGTGGGCACCTCGCGCCAGCCGGCGACCTTGCAGCCGACCGCTTCCACCTGCGCCTGCAGCTGCCCGCGGCAGGCCTGCGCCGCGTCGGCGTCGTGCGGCAGGAACACCAGGCCGGCGGCGAAACGCGCAGCGACCGCGATGCCGGCTTCGCTGGCCAGCAGTTTCAGGAACGCATCGGGGCGGCGCAGCAGCAGGCCGCAGCCATCGCCGGTCAGGCCATCTGCGGCGACACCGCCACGGTGGGTCATGCGCGAAAGCGCGGCGATGGCGGTATCAACCAACAGGCGCGATGGTTGATCGTCGAGCTGGGCGACCATGCCAAATCCACAGGCATCGCGCTCGGAGCGCGGGTCGTAAAGCCCTTGGCGGTTGCGGGGGGCCATCTCTACCTCGATGCGGAATGAATTGAACGGGGACACTCAAGCCCGCTCAATCCCTGGAGCGCATCGTGAGGCCACCGGATGCCTCGACTAGATCACAGGTTGCTGCAACGCCGCAATACACGGTTGCAGGTGCAACAGAACGCGCCGGCAACCCAGTGCCGGCGCGGGGCCGGACTCAGCCGCAGCGCGCGCCGCTGACGGCGCCCTTGGCGTCCACTTCGATGTTCAGGCGGTCGCCGAGGAACTCCATCGTGGCCACGTCGTTGGGCTTGAGCACGCGCACCTGGTTGGCGCCGGCATCTTCCTGCGCCTGCTTGCCCAGCGCGTCGGTGTAGGTCTGGCCGACCAGGCTCTGCACCTGGCTGGCATCGCAGGTGCCGACCGGCGGAGCCTCGGTGGCCTTGCCGGCTTCGTCGGCCGGCGCCTTGGCGGCTTCGGCGGCCTGCTGGGCGTGGGCCGTGGCCGAATCCTGTTCATCCAGCGCCGGTGCCTGGCAGGCGGTCAGCGCCAGCACGGCCGGCAGCAACAGGGCGGAGAGCGAACGGGCGCGAATCGGGAACGACATCATGACTCCGGAAGGGGTTGTGAAGACCCGAGCATAGCGGCGAACCGGCCCTCACGTGTTTGTCTTGTGTTATCGACAGGATCGCGGCATGGCGACGGCGACACTACCGACATGCCAACCCCCTCTACTCCCGAACGACAGGCCGCACGCGCGGCCGGCCTGCGCTATGTCGACGATACCCAGCCGGGCATCAGCCGGCGCCGCGCCGGCAAGGGTTTCAGCTACCGCGATGCCGATGGTCACGCGATACGCGACGCCACCACCCTGCAACGCATCCGTGCGCTGGCGATTCCGCCGGCGTATACCGCCGTATGGATCTGCGCCCACGCCAACGGCCACCTGCAGGCCACCGGCCGCGATGCACGCGGACGCAAGCAGTACCGCTACCACGCCGACTGGGCCAAGGAGCGCGACGCCGGCAAGTTCGACCGCATCATCGCCTTTGGCGAGGCCTTGCCCACGCTGCGGCGGCGGTTGTCGCGGGATCTCAAGCGACCTGGGTTTCCGCAGGAAAAGGTGCTGGCCATGGTGGTGGCGCTGTTGGCAGACACCCTGGTGCGGGTCGGCAATGAAACCTATGCACAACAGAACCGTTCGTTCGGACTGACCACGCTGCGCAACCGCCATCTGGAGCTGCTGCGCGGCGGCCGGGTGCGCATGCGCTTCCGCGGCAAGTCCGGGCAGCTGCAGGAGGTGACCGTGGGCGACCGCAGGCTGGGGCTGCTGGTGCGGCGCCTGCAGCAGCTGCCGGGGCAGGCGCTGTTCCAGTACCGCGATGATGACGGTGCGCTGCAGCCGGTGGATTCCGGCGCGGTGAACGACTACCTGCGCGAGGTGATGGGCGAGGACTTCACTGCCAAGGATTTCCGCACCTGGGGTGGCACGGTGGCGGCGGTGCAGGCGTTTGCCGCCACCGAACTGCCGGAACCGGCCAGTCAGCGCGCGCTGGCGCAGGCGCAGCGCGCGGTGGTGTGCGAAGTGGCATCGCTGCTGGGCAATACCCCGGCGGTGTGCCGCAAGGCCTACATCGACCCGTGCTTGTTCGCCGGCTGGGAGCGCGGTGAACTGGCGAAGCTGGCCGGCCTGCGTGGGCCGCGCCAATGGGAACAGGCCACCCTGCGCGTGCTGCGCAGGGCGCGCAGGCTTAGCCGCAGTAGATCGCGGTGATGTTGTTGGTGCGGCCCTTTTCGATGGTCAGGCGGTCGCCGCCTTCGCTGGCCGGCGGTACCCGCGGACCGTCATGGCGCAGCACCCGCACATGCAGGCTGTCGCTGTCCACGCGTGCGCGGGCCACGGTGGCGTCCGAAGCGGCCAAGCCCAGTGCGCCGCGCACCATGTCGCTGTGGCACTGTCCGGAAATCACGCCGTCGATCGGCTGCACCTGGGCCATCGGTGTGCTGCTGCAGGCGGCGAGGGCGAAGCAGACGGCGGTGGTGGCGATGGCATGTTTCATGGTGGCGTTCCTTGTGTGGTTGCGTGCAGCGTGCGACGTCGCACGTGGTGGCGGAATGAATACCGTGCACATCGTGGACACGGTGCGCTCACTGCCGCCAACAGCATAGGTGGAGACACTGCAGGCGCGGCGGATGCCGCCCCGGGTAGTGCCGGCCGCTGGCCGGCAACCCCATTCCCCCCGAGGAGACCTGCATGGCCACCGCCAAGAAGACCCCCGCCCGCCGCAAGGCATCGCCGAAGGTGCGCAAAGGCAGCACCGCAACCAAGACCGTCGCCGACCCCGATCGCCCGCGCGTGGTGAAGACCGCAACCCGCAAGGCGGCCGCCAGCGATCCGCGGGCAGCGCGCGTCGCGGCCCGGCAGCGGCGCCTGCAGGACAAGGAAAAGGCCAAGGATGTGCGCGCGGCGAAGAAGGCGACAAAGAAGACCGCGACCCAGGCAGGTGCACGCCGTCAGCCGGAGGCGATGCCGGCGCAGCAGCTGGCCAAGCCAGGGCACGAACACGAACTGGAGCTGGCGCCGCGTTTCCTTGCACCGGACTACACCGGCAGCGGCAAGCTGCAGGGCATGCGTGCGATCGTCACCGGTGGCGATTCCGGCATTGGCCGTGCAGTGGCGGTGCTGTTCGCACGCGAAGGCGCCGATGTGGCGGTACTGCACCTGGACGAGGCTGAGGACGCGGACATCACCCGCCAGCACGTGGAGCGCGAAGGCGGCCGCTGCGTGGTGATCGCCGGCGACGTGCGCGATCCGCGCTTCTGCAACAAGGCGGTCAAGCAGGTGGCCAAGGCGTTCGGCGGCATCGACATCCTGGTCAACAATGCCGCGTTCCAGCTGCATTGCGAGCGGCTGGAAGACCTGGAAGACGCGCATCTGCAGGAAACCCTGCAGACCAACATCGGCGGTTACATACAGATGGCGCGCGCGGTACTGCCGCATCTGGGCGAGGGTGCCAGCATCATCAACACCGGTTCGGAAACGGGAATCTTCGGCAGCAAGGCGCTGATCGATTACTCGGCCACCAAGGGCGCGATCCATGCGTTCACCAAGGCGCTGGCCAGCCAGCTGCTGCCCCGTGGCATCCGGGTCAACTGCGTGGCGCCGGGGCCGGTGTGGACGCCGTTGAACCCCGCCGACAAGCAGGCCGAAGATGTTGCGGAGTTCGGCAAGGACAGTGACATGGGGCGGCCCGCACAACCCGAAGAACTGTCGCCCGCCTATGTGTTCCTGGCTTCGCCGGTCTGTGCCAGTTACATCAGCGGGGTGATCCTGCCGGTGATGGGCGGGCCGCACGGCTGACGCACCGATTCTGCCGGAAATGGCCGTCGGCGCGGCCGATGCTCCGGTAGTGCCGGCCGCTGGCCGGCAGCCTCAGGGCACGGTCACCGCAGGCGCATGGAGATCGGCAATGCGCGGAATGAACTGCTGTGGATTGGCACCGACCAGATTGGTCAGCACCACCACCGCGACGTCGCGGTCGGGATAGACCACGAAGGCCGAGCGCGCACCGCCGATACCGGCCACCTGCAGGTCGGGCGATGTGCGCAGCACCGGCCAGCCGCCCGCCCATGGGCCGGCACGGCCATCGGTGAGGCGCTCTGCGGTCCACATCCTCTTCAGAGGTGCATCCTGAAGCAGGCGCCCGTCGGTCAACGCGACCAGCCAGCGTGCGGTGTCATCGGCGGTGGTGAGGATGCCACCACCGGCCCACAGTGAAGGCGGAATGTCGTAGAACCAATGCGACAGGCGCGGCGGTGCATCGGCTGCGTCGGTGGCACGCGGGGCCAGGCTGTACATCGTCGCCACATCCGGGATCAGGTCGTAGCTGTCGCCGAAGGTGGTGCGCGCCATGCGCGCGCTGCTGAACTGGCGGGTGGCGAGGAAGCGTTCGTAGGGCATGCCGGATTGCTGCGCGATGATCCGTGCCAGCAGTACGTAGTTGGTCTGGTTGTAGGCGAAGCGCTGGCCGGAGGCCGCCTCCATCGGCAGCGCGGTGACCGCCGCCCACGCTTGGGCTTCGGTACCACCACCCAGCAGCCCGCTCGCATCGAGGATGTCGGGCAGTCCCGAGGTATGTGCCAGCAGCTGGCGCACACGCACGTCCTGCCAGGTGGCCGGAAGATCATCCAGATAGCGCGATGCTGGGGCATCCAGATCCAATCGCCCCTGCTGTGCCAACTGCGCGATGGCCACGCCGGTGAACGCCTTGGTGGCCGAATTGAGCGGAAAGCGGGTGTCGCGCGAGGCAAGCACACCGTTCTCGACATTGGCCAGGCCGTAGGCCTCGGACAACACGATCTGCCCGTCTTTGATCACCGCGACCTGCAGCCCGGGAATGCGCTGCTCCAGCATGATCTGGCGGATCAGGCGGCGGGTCTGGTCGTTGGCCTGGTCCTGGCTGGCGGAGATGGCGGCGAAGGGCAGGGCAGTGATGAGCATGAGCACGACTCGAAGCATTGGGCGGAACATGCGGGATTCCGGCGGGGCGTCGAGGATCGGATGCAGCGGGTGCGTAAAAGGTTTAAGCAGCACCTGCGCTGCGAGGCAGGTACTGGTTGTGTGCGCGGGACGTGCCTGTTGCGGCTAGCGGATCCGGGAAGGAGACCTTCCGAACTGCCGCTTGAACGCGGCACTGAAGCTGCTGGTATGGGCGTACCCGGCCACGCTGGCCGCCACGTCCACTGACACCCGTCGTTGCAGCAGGGCATCGTGCGCCCGTTGCAGGCGCAGTGCACGCAGCCAAGCGGCGATGCTGCTGCCGTGCAGCTGCTGGAAGGTGCTTTGCAGGTCGACGGCGTTCGTACCCAGCCTGCGCGCCATCTGGTTGATGGTCAGGCCATCGGCCTCGCCGCTCTGCAGCCACTGCTGCAACTGGTCCACGCAACGCCGCAGATGCGCGCTGGGGGCAGGCGCCTCGCGTTCGGCGATCACGGATCGAACCACGCTGGCCGCGACTTCCAGCGCAAAGCTCTCGCGTTGCAGGCTGGCCAGCAGAGGCGGCTCCACCGTTTCCGCCCCGAACAACGCTGCGGCCCGCCGCAGCAGTGGCGCAGGCGGTTGCCACGCCTGGTTGCGTGCGTGGCTCAGTCGCAGGCGGGTGATTCCGGCCGATGCAATGCCATCGAGCTGGCGCGACAACCAATCCTGGCCGAGGTGCAGGCTGACCTTGGTTTCCTCGCGACCCGCCTGCCAATGGCGCTGGAACGCTTCCTCCTCACGAAGGTGGACCAGCATCGCCGGGCTCCCGGTCCGGCGGCTGTCCATCTGCAGGCGCTGGTTGGCGATGACCACTTCGGCCTGCCCTTGCAGCAGGAAACTGGCGGTGAGGCCCGCAGGCAGGCAGTTCTGGCTGCGGCCGCCGACCATGTCCTGGCTGCGGCTGAGGTAGAGCACCAGGCCGCTGTCCATCGACTGCACCTGCTGCCAGCCGGCCAGCACCGGCAGCGCATCGGGAAGGCCCGATTCAAAGTCGACCCGGCCGCCCAGCGCGTGGGCGGCGCTCATCAGTTCGGCGCAGGAATAGACCTGCATGCAAGGCACCTGCGAATGCTGTCGTGCCTAAATTTTCTTTCGTCGCGCCTAAACTTTCAATGGTATTGCAAATTATTCTCATTTGCGGGGGGCTCGCTGCCCCTTTCCCCTGTTCAGCAAGAAGGTCGATGGCGATGGGTCTGGTGATCAACGAGGCGGTGGTGCTGCGTGCCGTCTTCCATGGCGCGGTGGATGCGCACCAGATCCGGTACTGGCTGGACCGCGTGCAGGCGCTGATCGATGCCCACCGCCCCTTCTACTTCGTTGCCAGCACCGCGCCCGGTGCCACCTTCTGCGACGATTACCGTGCCCTGCAGGCGGTCTGGTACAAGCAGTACAAGGCCGCCTTCCGGCAGTACTGCCGGGGCCTGGTGCGCATCGCCAGCGATGCCGCCGAGCAGCAGCGGCTGGACACTCCGGCGCTGCATGCGGCGTGGGCCGTGCCGTACTTCGTCACTACCGATGCCGGCGCCGGAATGCGCTGGATCGGCGAACGGCTGGAGCAGGCCGATGCGCACTGATCGTTCTGCCGCGTCGCCCTTTGGCCTGGGTGTGATCGTCGCGCTGTACATGGCACATGCCTTGCCCCTGTATTTCTACAACGTGGCGGTACCGGCCATCCTGCGCAGCCAGGGCGTGGATCTGCGCTGGATCGGCATGTTGTCGCTGCTGTACCTGCCGTGGGCGCTGAAGTTCCTGTGGGCACCACTGGTCGACCGCTGGCATCTGCCGGCCCTCGGTCGCCGCCGCAGCTGGCTGTGGCTGACCCAGCTGTTGCTGCTGGCAGGCATCCTGGTGCTGGCGTTCACCGGCCTGGATCATGGCCTGGTCGTGTTCGTGCTGGTCGGCATGTGGATCTCGACCATTGCCGCCACCCAGGACATCGCCATCGACGGCTATACCGTGGAGGCGCTGGCGCCGGCCGAGCACCGGCTGGGCAGCATGGCGCAGAGCGTGGGCGTGGCCCTGGGCAGCATGATCGGTGGTGCCGGTGTGCTGTGGCTGTATGAAACCCGCGGCTGGAGCGTGGCCCTGCTGAGCCTGGCGGCAATGAGCGCACTGACCCTGCTGGCAGTTCAGCAGATCAATGAAACGCCTGCCAGGCCCGACGCGCCGCGGCCGAGCATCCTGCGTGCGCTGCGTCGCCCCGAACTGCGCTGGGCGCTGCTGCTGATCGTGCTGTACCGGCTGGTGGAAGCGCCGGCCATGGCGATGATCAACCCGCTGCTGGTCGACCAGCAGTTCAGCCTGACCGAGATCGGGTTGCTGATCTCGGTGGGCGGTGCCGGTACCGGCATGCTGGCTGCAGTGGGCGCCGCCTGGCTGCTCAAGCAGCGCCGGGCCGAGCAGTTGCTGATGCACGCTGGCTGGTGGCGCACCGTGTTGTATGTACTGCTGGCGTTGATGCTTTACAGCGGTGCGATGGCGACGTCACGGTGGGGCCTGGGCGCGCTGGTGATCGCGCTGCTGGCGCTGCGCTATGTGGCGATGACCAGCCTGTATGCCCTGTTCATGCGGGTCAGCTCGCGTGCCCAGGCCGGCACTGACTTCACCTTGCTGGTGTGCTTCGAGCTGCTGGTCAATTTCATCGGCGGTGCATTGTCCGGCTTCCTCGCCAAGGGCCTGGGCTACCCCATCTACTACATCGCGCTGGCGGCAGTTTCGGCGCTCGGGTTGCTGCTGTGCCGGCCGCTGATGCGCCGCTTCGCAGCACCCACGAACTCCCCCTGATACGCAACGAGGACACCATGCGGCAGACCGCAGCAACCCTTCCGCTGGCGATGCTGGCGTTGGCCATCAGTGGCCAGCTGGCGGCGCAGAATACGTCCGCTACGGCTGGCACCCGGCAACTGGATGCGGTGAGTGTCACCGCCGTGCGAGGCGCACGCAGCGTGGCCGAGATCGCCGGCACCGTGTATGCCATCGAGCGCGAGCAGATTGCCCAGCAGATCACCGCCGGGCGCAGCACCGCCGATATCCTCGGCCAGTTGGTGCCGTCGCTGGCGCCGGCCAGCGGGACCACCAGCAACTACGGCATGACCATGCGTGGCCGTAGCGTGCAGGTGATGATCGATGGCGTGCCATTGACCGGCGCACGCGATGGGTCGCGCCAGCTCAACAGCATCTCGCCGACCATGATCGAGCGCATCGAGGTGATCTCCGGCGCCACCGCGCTGTATGGCGCCGGTGCCAGTGGCGGCATCATCAACATCATCACCCTGCAGCCCGGTGAGCAGCCGGTGCAGCTGGCCAGCCAGTTCGGCCTGCGCAGTCCCTCGCATCTGTCCAATGACACGCTGGCCTGGAACGCCGCGCAGACCATGACCGTGCGCGGCGATCAGTTCAGTGGCGCGTTCGGCTTCGCCTATGGCCGGCAGGGCGCATCGCTGGATGCGCATGGCCGCCGTATCGGTCCGGAGATCGCGCAGACCGATCGGCAGGACACCGAGACCCGCGAACTCAATGCGCGCTTCGACTGGACCCCGACGGACAGCCAGCAGTTGAGCGTGGGCGTGCGCTGGTTCGACGATCAGCAGGACAGTGATCATGGCCCCGACTATGGCCCGCGCCTGGCTGCGCTGTTCAACCCTGCATTCACGCCCAGCCACCAGGCGCTGCCCGGCCTGCAGCTGGAGGCGCAGCCGCGTACGCGCCATCAGGGTGTCAACGCGCAGTACCGCAACCGCGATGTACTGGGCGGGCAGGAACTGAGCGTGGAAGCCTATTACCGCAACGAGCAGGGACGCTGGTTCCCGTCGGTGTCGACGCTGGTGCACCCGGCACTGCGCGGTGGCTTCGCCTATGTGGTGATGCAGTCCAATACCGATATCGATGTGTGGGGGCTGCGCACAGCGCTGCACAAGGGTTTCGACGTGGCGGGCCGCAGCCTGCAGCTGTCGTACGGCGTGGACCACGAGCGCGAGCAGGACAGTCAGCGCGGGCAGATGTATGACATCAACCGCTTCATCGCCAGCAACGGTCTCGATTACCAGCCCACCGCGCAGTACGCGATGGGGCCGGACGTGCGCGTGGATACCACTGGCCTGTTCCTGCAGGCCGACCATTCGCTGAGTGAGCGCTTCAGCGTGCAGGCCGGCGTGCGCCACCAGATCCTGCGCAACCGCGTAGAAGACTCGCTTCCCTACACCGAAGCGATCACGGCCGATGCCGTTGCCGGGTATCAGCCGCACCTGCTGCAGGGCGGCCGCGTGCGCCACTCGCAGACCCTGTTCAATGCCGGCGTGGTGTACCGGATGGATGCATCGCAACAGCTGTTCGCCAACGTCTCGCAGGGCTTCAGCCTGCCCGACACCCAGCGCATGCTGCGCGATGTACCGGCAAGCTTCGTCATCGACAGCCGCAACGTCGGCCCGATCAAGGTCGACAGCTATGAGCTGGGCTGGCGCCGCAGCGATGCATCGCTGCAGAGCGCGGTGACCGCGTTCTACAACCGCTCGGACAAGACCGTGCAGTTCAACCGCGACTACAGCGTGTCGGTGGCCGACACCGACGAGCGCGTGTGGGGCGTGGAGGCCAACCTGCGCTACACGCCGACGGCGCAGCTGGAGCTGGGCGCAAGCCTTGCCAGCACCCGGGGCCAGTACCGCAATGCTGCCGGACGTTGGCGTGAACTCAATGCGTTCCGCGTTTCACCCTTGAAGGCGGGTGTGCATGGGCAGTGGCGCTTCGCCAATGACAGCCTGCTGCGCTTGCAGGGACAAGTGGTGGGTGGGACCGATCGAGCCTGGCGCGATGCGCCACTCGCAGCGATCAGTCCCAGCATTCGCGCTACCCCGGCGGCGAAGATCCACGGCTATGCGGTGTTCGACCTGATCGGCGAGCTGCCGCTGGCAGGCGGCCGCTTCAGTGTCGGCATCTACAACCTGGCTGATCGTGACTACCGCACGGTCTATGGCCAGCAGGCCGAGGCGACCTACGGGAAGATGTCCAGCCTGCCGGCGGCAGGGCGGACCTTCTCGATCGGGTACCGGGTGGAGTACTGAGCCGGGTATGCACTGCGCTAAAGATTGACGCCGAATTCCATCAAAGTTTGGCGCGCCCAAAGCGGAAATCGCTCTCTCCATCGCAATTCATTGAAATTCCTAAGGTTTGGCGGGGTCGTTGGCGATTGGGCGCAGGACTTCGGTCGCATCTAGCCCATCCTGACTTGGCTTAGGGGCTGTGATGGGCCCAGAAGGAGATCAAACGACGCCTGGCCCAAGTCAGCAGAACTGGATCTCCTGCGGCCGTGCGCTCAGATACAGCGAGATTGGGTCGAGCGCATGAGTTGGGCCAGCAAGCGGCGCAGGTGGGGTACTCCAAAGCTCAACCTCGTCGGCGTCCACGCTTGCGCTCTCGGGCAATAGATCCGCGTTCTCCCAATGAACGGCCAGTCGCCTAATCGATGGAATTTATGGGATCTCATCGGTACGAACGCACTTGGAGGCTGGCGGCCCGATTGACGTCCAGGACGAAATGACAGGTCTGGCATAGGACTGACGCAGGTCTGAGAGGGCACCCCTTACCAAGTCGATCAGTACGGTAGATCGGCGGAGCATCCCAAGCGCAATCGTCAGTCCAACTGCTGGTGAGAACAGCGACGTCTGAACGTGCCGGCGTGGCCAGAATGAAGTGGCCGTGGCACGGCCCGAGGTGCAGATCAGCATGGGTTCGCCCGCAGAACATGGAGCTGACATGCACGGGCCGCTGTCGCGTTGTAATGTAGGCGATAACGTGAAGCGCACTGGCGATGTACGCCGCAGTGCTTCAGCCATGGGAACGGCGACCTCTGGGGGAGAGGCATGATACGAACTATCAATATTCAGGGCTTCCGCAGCTTCGATCCAGCGTCGAGTACTGCGATTTCTTTTGATCCAAGTAAGCGAGTCGCCTACTTCTATGGGCTCAACGGCGCGGGTAAATCCGCAATTGGCCAAGTGATTCAGGGCTGTGCGACGGGTCAGAATGCAATTCCCGGTTGCACAGTAAGCGTGTTTCCCCAGGATACAAAGTACGAATACCTGGTTTACAACGACTACTTCGTCGAGACAAACTTCCGCAACCGGGACGATGTGCCAGGAATTTTCACCATTGGTGATCCTGAGTCGTCCGCCCTGGAGGCCGCTGAGGCCTTGGAGCGTGAGCTCACTACGTGGCGCGGTCAGTACGAAAACTTGGCTGAGCAGGAGCAGTTGCGCCTGACAGAGGCAGACAAAGCCCATGAGAGTGCCATCAGAGGAGTGTGGAAGAGCTACACCGCGCTCAAGGATGGCCCGTTCAAGCCTTGGGTGCCTTACGGTAACTCCAAGCAGCGCTTCTTTGACGCGCTCCAAGCAAAGGCAAAGCTTGCCTATGAAGGTGAGCCGCCGGAATTGGAGAAGCTCGAGAAGTTGCTTGCCGAACTTGGCGACAGCAACGCGATGCCCAAGCCTCGGGTTGCCGTTGACCTGCCCAATTTTGACCGTATCGAGCAAGATGAGATCTGGCCCGAACCCATCCTGGGCTCAAGCGATAGTGCTCTTTCTGCGCTGATCAGGGAGATCGACAACTTTGACTGGGTCAGTCAAGGGCGGCCCTATGCTGAGCGAAGTCACGACCTCTGCCCTTTCTGTCAGCAAGGTCTTCCTCCGTCTTTCTCCCGGGAGCTTGCCAAGCTGTTTGATGCAAGCTTTGAAAGGCGCGTACAACGGGCAAAGCTACTCGCGTCCTCCTATGCTTCCTATGTATCCAATCTCGAGGGAGCGATCAGCGGCCTTCTAGCGACCGAGACGTTTGCCTCAGAAAACGATGCACTTCGGCTTGCTTGGGCAAACGTAAGTCATCTTCTAAGCGACAATGCTCAGCGCATGGCGACCAAGTCGGAATCGCCGCAGAGCTCTATCGAGTTGCACTCCACCCAAGCACTGATGGCTTCGCTAGATGGTGTGATCGATGAGGTGTCCAAGCGCGTCGATGAATACAATCGGCGCCTGAGCCGTCGACAGTCCGAGTTAAGCCGAATCGAGAATGCATTCTGGATGCGCCTTTGCGCGGACAACGAGGCCGTCCTGACGCTCTACAAAACCACAGCAAAGGGCGCTGCTGACGCACTGGAGGCCATCCGCGAGTCGAAGGTCAACCTTCAACGCAAAATTGGCCAAGCAGAGCGAAGCCTAGTTGAGCTTCGTGCAACCAGCGGTGGAACCGAAGAGGCCGTTGTCGCCATCAATGCCCGGCTGCAGTCGCTGGGTGTCGACTCCTTCAGAATCGAACGTCGCGATGACGATCTGTACCAGCTGGTACGCCCTGGCAAGGGCCAAGACACGTACGGATCACTGAGTGAGGGAGAGAAGACCCTCATTACTTTCCTCTACTTCGTAGAGCTGATCACGGGATCTCTCGCATCGAACGCGACATCTCCCTTAGATCGGAAGATCGTTGTCATTGATGACCCGATCTCCAGCCTTTCGCACAATTTTGTGTACGACATTGCAGCTACGATCTCCCGAGACATCATTGGGCTGAAGAACGCGCAGGACAAGCGGGTGAAGCAGGTGGTTGTGCTTACACACAGCCTCTTCTTCCTCAACGAACTCATCAAGGTCACCAAGAGGGCAGATTCCCCGCAGCTGCAGCGGGTCGTAAAGAAGCGCTATTCGGCGGTTGCGCCTATGAAGATCGAAGATCTTAAGAATGACTACGAATCCTGGTGGCAAGTAGTGAAAGACGCCTATCAAGACTTGGTGAGCTCTGCCACTGTCGCTAATGCAATGCGGTGCATCCTGGAGCGGTTCTTCTACTTCACCAAGCAGCAGGAGTCGTTCAATGTCGCGATGGAGAAGCTTGCTGCGCAGGATCGGTCATTCTTGGCTCTAAGCCGTTACTTGGCACATCACTCCCATGGTGATGCCAACACGTTGACTGACTTCGGCGAGTACGACGTTAGCTACTGCCTCATCAAGTTCAAGGCAGTATTTGATGAACTTGGCTTCGCCGAACATCATCGTGTTATGGCAGGGCTGCCGGAACAGGCAACGCAGTAGCAACTGCGAGTGCTGAGGTTGGGTGACTCTCCATCAGAGCGTCTTCGTTGAGCTGAACTCACCGCCGCGTGTAGTGAGATTCGCCCTAATCAAGGATGGTCGGCTTTACCGGAGCCACGTTGTGGTCACTGGAGACAAGCACATTAGCTGAATCAGTGAGCCAGGTTCACCGCTGCGTTCGGCTAGGCCTTCTCTCTCAAAACAGCCCGGCTCCTATGATCGGAGTCGCAACGCCGCAAGGATCACACTAGCCAGATTACCGTCCCGGCCACCGTGGGGCACGTTCTTCATTGACGGCCGATTCTTGTGTTGCCAGGACGATCTGCGTAGCTCGGTAGGCTGGGTTCTCTGATGCGGGCAATAGGCTCGCTCACTTCGCGTGAATGGAATCGCGACCTCAGCATGCCGGCAATTCCATGCCCAGAGGTATGGAGCCATTGACGTGGTGGTGAACTACGACCAGCAGAAAATGGCCTCGTATGCTCGTAAGTTCGATTTCATTCTCAATGCCATGCCAGTTCATCATGACCTGAACCCGCTTGTCGGCGTGCTCAAGCGCGACTCCACGATGTGCCTGGTTGGTATCGGCGATGTGCGCTCCCCCAATGAGTTGTCGCCCTTCACATTGATCGGCAAACGAAACTCTTTCGCCGGCTCGCTGATTGGCGGCATCAAAGAGACCCAGGATGTGATGGACTTCTGCGATCTGCACGGCATCAAGCCAGACTATCAGCTGGTCGAGCTCTCCAAGATCAACGCCACCTGGGACGATGTTGTGGCCAAGAAGGCGCGATACCGCTATGTGATTGACATGAAGAAGACTTGAAGCAGGTCTAGCTTGCGCGACCCCGTTTTGGCGAGGGGCCGCGCCCTATCGTGGTCACACTGGTGGGCACACGCACATCAAGGAATGTGTTGGTAGCCGCCGCCTACAAACCACGCATCGCCCGCAAGGGCTCTGTACATTGCGTACTGCCAACTGTTGATTCGAGTGACATGCACGTTCTCATTGAAGTGTAGATATTCCTGCACGGCTTGCTGACCACCGGACTGAGAATGCAAATCTAGTGCTTTGCGAATGCTCGAAAGCTCGTCATTTGCGTTCGTTGCAAAGGTCACGGCCAAACCGCAGGCCTTGAAGTGGTGTTTGACTCGTTTCTGGTCATCCTGAGGCCAAGTCCCGGGTGGGCGAGCCTCGAACGCCAAGACGGGAGGGACGCCCGCCCCGCCTTGCTTGAGCTCCGCCCATACCCAGTTCTCAGCAAGAAGATGCTCGTCGTAGTACGGGTGGAACGTTTGCTGGCCGGCGCTCCTAGGGTACTTAGCTTTCTTCCTGTCATTGCAGAAATGGCAGATAGGAACAAGGTTCAGTGGCAGGACGGTGAGATCCGGGTACTTAGACTGCGGAAGATGATGGTCACATTGCGCAACCGTACCGACTCCACAGAGTGGGCATTTGTTATTGGGAGAAGAGCTGCGGATTCGATTGTAGACATCGCGCGCAGCACCCTTTGTCGCACTCACATGGGTTTGGTAGAGTGCTTTAAGTTCTGCTTTAGTGACGTTGCCGACGGCATCAAGCCGATTGATGTTGTGGAGCTCCGCCAGCGTTGCTTTCTGTGCGTACAGTGCAGCAGTGTTGAGTAGCGCAGGGCGGATTGCGAGCAATCGGGCCTTGAGATCTTCGTCGACGGTTGCGCCCGTGTATAGCCCATAGACGTCATCGAATCTGTCGTTAGGAAGAGGAAGCGTGCGCACTCAAGAGTCCCTATCCCCAAGGTCCGAACGCGGGACGAAGGTCAGCGCCCGCGCAAGGGAGATGCCTTCCCCCCCGAGCCTACCTCCGAACCTCTCGATCGCCTCCTGAAAACTACTTGTTTCCACGACTGCATCGCGGATCATCCGATGAAATCCTGTCTTCATCAACTCTAGACCAAAAACCTCGCGGGTCAGGGTGCCCACGTTCTCCCCGAATGTCTCCTTTTCAGGCCTATCGACGCGAGAATATTGCCCTGCGCGAGTGAGCATCCATGCGCAGTTGCGCGGAACTTCCTGTAGAACAACAGGAGAGTGCGTAGCGATGATCGCCAAGCCATTGCGCTCAGTAAGAAGTTCGCTCACGGCACGAACGAATGCAGAGAGAAGCGGAGGATGGAGATGGCTCTCAGGCTCATCGATTAGAACCAGCGTCCTTTCTTCGACCAGTTCAACCAGCCTGGTGATCGTAAGCAAGACGATGCTATGGCCGGAGCTTAGACGCCTGAACCACTCGCGAACTCTCGATTGCCAGTCACCCTCATCATCTTCGATGATTGCGCGAACGCCGGTATCCCTAAGTAGTGGGTCCGCCTCAAGCAAGCTTATAGCGCGGAGCCATCGCCTTCGACGCGAGGTCAGCCTGCATGCTTCTAAGCTTACAATAAAGTCCTGCGCCAACTCTGACCTTCCCTTGATCGTTAGGGCGGCGTCTCCGCCGCCAGGAGCTGCCCTTGTCCGACTCTCCTCGAGTTCTGCTGCCGACTCCCTAATCAGGCCAACGTGTGCATATCTGAGCACATCTTCCTTGCCGCTTTGAATAAGAGGGCCATAGTCCTCAAACGGACTGAAGGAGATGCTCACGAGTCCTGCGAACTCATAGTCATTCGATCCGTGTATGTATCTATCCATGGTCTGGCCGACCCGCGTTATTTCTCCAGCCACTCCACCACTTTTTGCGTTCAGTCCCAAGAAGGCACGGGACATAAGATCAAAGCAGCGACTTTTTCCGGCGCCATTCTGACCAATGATGACGTGAACGTTAGTGGGCGGGGTGGAGTTCGGCACGACAAGAAATTCCAGCCTAGGCGGCGGGGTCCCAGACTCGAGGTCCTGCGGAAACTTGAAACTGAAGTCATAGGTGCTAAGAGTGGTAATGCCATGCGCCAGCCGGTTCAGTCGTGTACGCATTCGCCGCTCGCTGATTCCTTGCGCAAGCGGCTTTCTTGCCGGTGGTGCGGCGACCCGCAGCGGCATAAGCGTAGGCGTAAATGACAGATCTCTGAGCGCAATCAAGTACGTTTCGCGGATGGAGTCGCCCAGCGCAATGAGCTGCTGGTAGTAGTCCTCGGAAGTACCAATTGAGTGCCAATCTTTGCTGAGTTCCGTGAACTCCTGCTCCATCTTCGCGAGAGGAACTGGCACAAATCCATCTGGGCCGACGTGTCCGATTCTCACGTGACCGAGCTCCGTGCGTTGTCCATCCGCACCAATATAGATGGCGAAGAACTCGCCATCCCACGAGTCCTCTTCGGTCAAAAACGCCCGAATCAGCAGCACATCGTCTCCGATGCGGATGGTCGACGCGTCATCTGCAATTCTGAACTTCAAGCAATTCTCCTTCGCCTTATTCTTGCGCATGCCTGAGCACAGCCAAGTTCTCTAACGGCGTGCTACTCGTTGGATTCCTGGGGACGAGCTTCCCAGGTAGCGAGAAGGAACGTTGCCAGCGCCCCTGATAGGTTTACGGCAAGCTCAGCGTGACGGGGCGCAGGCTTGGACCCTACCTTGCCCTTGCCGTGTGCATCGCTAAGACGGTTGCGGAGTGAACCCAAGCCCTCAACAACGGATGTGCAACCTCCAAGGACCTGCTTGAAGACTGCCTCGGTATGCTGAGACGGGGCGAGGTTCAGCGTTTCGGCCGTGGTCTTGTACAACTTCGGGAGTTCGGCACCATCGTCGTACTCAGTACCAGACTCATCGAGGATGTGTTTGCAGACCGACTCGATCAACGTTCGGGCAGAGGTTATGGCACCTTCCGGATCACTAGCCCGGCGCTCCAAGGCCTTTTTCCACGAAGACTGGACGTGAGATGCGTCCACGGTGCTGAGCTTGTCGGCAAAGATGTGGTCTGCTGGAGAGATGGAGGCGCGTTCAAGCGTCTCCAGAATGGGACGAAACGCGTCCCATATCAGCTGCCTGCGTTCAGCGTAGGATGAACGTTCAAACTTGATGAACTGCCAGAACTGGTCGAGGTTGCGACAATTGCGCACGAAGCGTGGGGTCAAGCTCTCTACCGAGGAGTTGCTCATCAGCGAACTACGCAATTTTGCATAGTCTTGATTACTTTCGCGGCCGCCTGTGGCATGCGCGATCAACAAATTCTGTAGTGCCTCAGCCTGATCAAATGCGTCGTTCATGCTACTCACCGGTATCCCTATCGGAGAATCACAGCCCCCTGTGCCTAAGCAACGCCCTGCAGTACACAGGCGCACCCTCAGAGGCGGATACTAGGGTCGTCACGACGTATTAACAAGCCTGAGTGGGAGCCCGTCGAGAAGGGGGCTCATCGGCTGGGATTTCCTCGGAATGGCCTTCTAGCCCAAGTTGATCAGGTAGAGGCCGCTTGTTGCAGTGACGTAGAGCTGCCGGTTGGCGGGTCCACCAAAGCACAGGTTGGAGACACATTCTGGCAAGGGTATGAACCCCAAGGGCTGTCCGGCCATGTCGTATACGTAGACGCCATCTGACGCACTTGCCCAAATACGCCCGCCGGCGTCCAAGGCGAAGCCGTCGAACACTCCATTGGGGCACACCGCAAACACCCTACCAGGACCGTCGGCACGACCGTCCCGGAGTGCGTATCGACGAATGTGCCGCTCCTTGCCGGGGCTACCGGAGGACATGGTGGCCATCCCGTTGGGCCAGCAGCTCAGATGGATCATGGTCGCCTCCCCAGGCTATCTGAAGGAAAGCGCTCTTCTGGAAAGTCCCGCCGACCTGGCGAACCACCGATGCCTGGGTATCCGGATGGGCAACAAGCAGATCTATCACTGGGAGCTTGAGTCCGGTGATCGGTCAGAAGTGGTCTCCGTGGACTGGGCGGCAATACTCAACGAGACGATTCTGGCCATCGAACTGGCAGAGACCGGCGGAGGCATTGCCTACTGCTTGGAGAACAGAGTCACCACACAGTTGGCCGAGGGCCGTCTTCAACGGGTGCTTCCCGAATGGACCTCGATGGGACCAGCGTTTCATCTCTACTACCCCAGCCGGCGCCAGCTGCCAGAGGCGTTGCGGGCACTCCTGCGACTCATCCAGGCCGAGAGTGGCTCCTGACAGAGGCAATATCGAATACGACATGCCGGTGTGCCAGAAGCCTGTCATGTCGAAGAGGGGGCCATGAGCGCGCTACGGACGCCCGGGCAGGGATTGGGCGCTGGTTCGGGCGCTTCTGAGAGTACGTCCTGGGTACTTCGGAACGGCTGTTACGGCAGCGGCAAGTAGAGTGTGCTCGGTGGGTGATCGAAAGTAAGCAGTAGGATGTCAGGCAACTCGGGGAGAACACTACCGCTGTCTCGATACTTTTCGTAGCTCGATTTCTGATTGGCTTTGTAAACTCGGCGAGCCATGCTTCTTCGCGTGCGAAGCGTAGACCTTAAGGACATTTATGGACAACGGGATTGCGAAGGTGAGCTACAGGGATTTTATGCGTGCTCGACGCCCGGAGCTGTACTCGGACACGTTGCATGCCGATGTCGGCGAAATGGACCGGCGCCAGTTTGAGTACCATCTGCAAACCCTTACCAGTCGTAAGGAAGAAACCGCGTTTGAGAACTTCGCGCGGTTGCTCGCTGAGAAGGAGCTATGCCCCAATCTCATACCGCAGACTGGGCCTACCGGCGGTGGCGATAGCAAGGTCGATACGGAGACGTATCCCGTAGCTCCGTCGATTGCGACGCTCTGGTTCGAGGGAGCACCAACCGCTGCTGAAGAGCGCTGGGGCTTCGCAGTGAGCGCCAAAGCCAAATGGAAGCCAAAAGTCCTCTCCGACGTAGCCAAGATAGCGTCGACCGGCCGGCCGTACTCGCTGATCTACTTCATCTCCAATCAGGCCATTAAGGACAAGGATCGTGCCGCAGTAGAAGATGCCCTGACAGCTGAACATGGCGTCCAGGTGCGAATCCTCGACAGAAGCTGGATTGTAGAGAGGGTTGTCCGAAATCGACGGTGGGACATCGTAGCCGAAGCCCTCCAGTTCGAGTTTGCGTATAAGACTGTCTCTACGCCTGGCCCTCACGATGCTGGAAGGCTGCGCGATCTGGAGGCACTGGACGCCAAGATTGAGGCAGCGGCTGCATCTTCAGTCACTCTCGAGCTGGTTGAAGAGAGTTTGCGTTCTGCTGTGCTTGCACGGGGCCTTGAGAGGCCGCGACATGAAATCGATGGCCGCTTCGACCGTGCGCAGCGTCTCGCGGAGAAGGTCGGAGGTAGCCAGCGCCAGCGCATTCTGTACATGAAAGCTTGGAGTGCGTTGTGGTGGTTCGATGACTTGGATGAAGCCACACGAATCTATGCCCTGCTTGAATCCGAAGTTCTGTCCTCCGAGTGGATATGGCACCTTGATGATCTCGTCAATCTGTGGACGGCGCTTCAGATAACAAAAGAACCTGACGAGGCGCGTACAGCCGCATTGCGTGCCGCACTCCAGCGACATGCCGACGACACATCAAAGACAACAAGTTCGCTCTGGGCGCGTATGCAGCTGCTCCTCATGGATCTCGCTGAGACCAGGCGCGGCAAAGGAAACCTGCAGGCCACCCTGGGCGCAATGCATGAAATCCTTGGCCAGGTACGTCGGCTGGTTGAATTTCCAATTGAGCCGATCATTCGCATCGTGCGGGAGCTATCCCAGTTCATCGGTGATGCGCCCGGGTACGATGATCTCTTGGACGGCGTCATTGAAATCGAGCGCGAGAGAAATGGCGATCGTGCCGCTGGCGAGCTGCAGTTGCAGCGCGGGCTGCAGAAGCTCGAGCGAAAGAAGTCGTACGACGCGATTGATGACCTGGCCCGAGCGCAGGTACTCCTGGCACAAGACGACTGCCGTGATCAGTTCATAACTGCGCTGGCTGGAGCAGGGCTGGCGTACGAGTCTGCGGGGCTGTTCTATGCAGCAAGAGGTAATTTTATTGGTGCGCTCGACCGATCCCTATACTCATGGTTCAAGGAAGGATCTGTTGATGGACGTGCGCTACCTCTTCTCAAAAAGCTAGCGTGGACTGAGATCCAGCTTGGTCGCGTGCCCTACGTGCTTGCATGGGTGAAGTGGTTTGGGCCCATCCGAACCGCATTGAGTTTGAGTGAGGCAGAGCTCAAGCGGCTTGATGAAGAGCTGCATGCAATCGATCGAATCTTGGGGATACTTGTTCTTCGTACTGCTCATGAAGACTGGGTGGCTTTGACGCGACTACCGGACCTCTTGTCCGACTTGGGTTTGGAGATGTCGCGTGCTGCCGCACTTTTCATGCTTGGCTACGAGAGCAAGATACGGGAAGAGTACGGCTCCGGTGATGACGATCTGGACCAGTACTTCAGCCAGTGGCTAGCGTCTCCGGCCGGCCTCGATCTTCCGGAAAGGCCGCTATGGCATTTCCGTACTACCACTTTGGTTTCCTTCATACTGGGTTGTCGAATCGAGATTCTGGTCCGGGGCGGGACTACATCGGCATTGCTTGGAGAGAGCATCATGGGCTTCCTTGAGGCCTTCTACTCCAGTGCGGTTCGCGGGATGACGCTCATTTCTCCACGCGAGCGACTGCTTATCGAGGTTCGACAGTCCGAGAGTGCGAAGGCACCGTTCTCGCATCGTCATGTTGAGGACGATTGCGGCGAAACGACGCTCATCATCACCCACCCAGTCTTGGCAGTAGCAGATCTGGTCGGTGATGGCTTTGAAAAGCCGATGTTCGATCTCTTCACGCGCGTTACCTATGAGCTGCAACTCAATGCCGAGGCGCAGAAGTTTGAAGAGATGTTTGCAAAATTCCGCGCTCAGGATCGCGCGCACTACGCGGCACGATCGATCATTTCACTCACAAACATTCTCGGAGATCCTCCGCCCGGGCGGGCGAATGATTGGTTGAAAGACGAAGGCTTGTCAGACTTCCCAGTTGCTCGAGAGGAGGCATGGGTGCCAAGTGCTGTTGCCGCTGTTGCAGGTGCCGACGTATCCCACGACGAGGAGGTGTCCGGCGATGGGTTGCGTCCCGAGCATCTCTTTGGAGCCGATGCTATTCGGCATCGAGACCTGAGAGTCCTGTCCCCCATCGTACTTCCCCTATGGGATCAGGCGAAGTGGAGAGCAACAGCTGTAGCGTTGCCACAGGTACCTGGAGAAATAGTGCCGCCAATGATGGCGTTGGCTTTCGAGGACTTCGAGTCAGGCAAGAAGATCTTCCGTGGGTGGCTCAAGAAGATTGGTGCGGAAAATAGGGATGGCTGGCTCAGTGTGACGATCATTACCGGAATCCGGCGCAGCAATCCGCTGGCCTACCGTGTGGTGGTTGGCATCAGTGAGTCATATATGAAAGCTGCCATGTCCGATAATCGTTTTTGTGCCATGACCTATCGGATGCACGACATGACGCCATCATCCAGTCGAAACCTTGACACCCTGCAGGAGCACTTTAGAGGGTCGGGATTTGTCATCCTGATGCCGGTTGATTTCAAAGGGGCCGCCTCGCGGGTAGCACTTGCACGCGAGAGCCTTGATCTGGGAATCAAAATATCGTCCTTGCAGTTTGTTCCAGCGTGGGAGGTGGATCCTTCCTCGCCTTTGGTTACAGCCATGCGTGGAATCACCGACCCTGTACTACCGGCGGGCATGACTGAAGCACCCTTCATGCAACGGCTTCAGAAGTAGGCGAGCTCAGGCGGCTAGTGCGTGTGTATTCTGGCTGCGATGGCGGTGGAAGTAGCGGTTCATCCAGGGTGGCGTGCGCGAGCTCGGATGCTTCAACCGTGGCAATGACCGTCAGCCGCTCCAGCACCTCTCCATGGGAGCCTTCTGCCAGTTCAAGAATCGCCAAAGCCATGACGTCCTCCGACGATGAGGGATCGTTCTGGCGCTCATTGTGCGCGTAATCGACGTCTCGATGGCAGCGGTGTAAGGCGGCGGGAGCTTGGCTCACTGCACCCGCTCTGAGACGCAGAGCTTTGCCTGCCGACGGTGTCTGAACGCCAAGATTTAGTAGATGATTTGCGGAAAGATTGGCGCTACACCGAAGACCTTCCCTCGGAGGCTTGCGATTCTGCGCCAAACTTCCCGGAGAAGGTGCCATGTTTGGCGCAGGCGCCAATCTTTATGCGCCTGCATAGGGGGTAGTCCGCCCCGACCGTTCGTCGGCCCATGACTTCCGGGGGGTTGACTACAGTTGTCGTCACGCAGAAAGTGGCGACACGTGTAGTCAAGGGAGTGGTGTCATGCGTGGCAAGACGATCGGGGACCAGGAACTGGCCCTGCTGCAGTACATCGATGAACATGCGCCGGCCAGCGTCGGCGAGGTCGCCAGTGGCTACGGCGAGGCCCGTGGCCTGGCCCGGTCCACCGTGCTGACGATGATGGAGCGGCTGCGGGCGAAGGGGTATCTTCGTCGCCAGCAGCAGGACGGCGTCTACCGCTACCAGGCCACGCGTGGCCCGGAAAGCGTGCTGCAGGGTGCGGTGGCCCAGTTCGTCGACAACACCCTGCAGGGCTCGGTGTCACCGTTCGTGGCCTACCTGTCGCAGCGCCAGCAGGTCAGCGACAACGAGCTGGCCGAGCTGGAAGCGCTGGTCGCCGAACTCCAATCGCGCCGCCACGAGGGCTGAGCCATGGACACCACGATGCTGATCCCGTTGTTGGAACGGCTGGGCTGGACCAGCCTGCAGACCGTGCTGCTGGTGGCCCTGGTGTACGGCGTGTGCCGCGCGCTGCCGTCGCTGTCGGCGGCCACCCGCTGCCGCCTGTGGTGGCTGGTGTCGCTGCAGGCCTTGCTCGGCCTGTTCTGGAGCCAGCCGCTGCAGCTGGCCTGGCTGCCGGCACCGCAGGCGGTGGCGATGACCGCCACTGACGTTGCCGCAGATCTGGTCTACCCGCTGGCGCCGGAAGCCTCGGCGCAGCTGCTGGCGACGATGCCGGTGCCTGCAGCGAACGTGCCGGCAGTGGCGTGGTGGGCCGTTGCACTGGCTGCGCTGTGGGCATCCGGTGTGCTGCTGATGGCCCTGCGCACCTTCGGTGAGTGGCGCCGCTGCCGGGCGCTGCTGGCCGCCGCCTATCCCTGCGAGGACGAGGCGCTGGTGCAGGCGCTGCAGCTGGCCTCCGATGCCCACGGCGTACGCCCTGCGCCGCGGCTGTGGATGAGCGCGCAGGTGGACGCACCGCAGCTGGTCGGGCCGTTCCGCCCGGTGCTGCTGCTGCCGGCCGGCGACAACGCCCTGCAGGGTGATGCGCTGGACCTGGCACTGACTCACGAACTGCAACACCTGCAGCGGCGTGACCTGCAGTGGGGCCTGCTGCCCGCACTGGCCCAGCACCTGTTCTTCTTCCACCCGCTGCTGCGCCTGTCGGTGCGCGAATACGCACAGGCCCGCGAAGAAGCGGTGGATGCGGCCGTGGTTGGCCAGCATGGCGCGAGCCGTCAAGCCTACGGTCGCCTGCTGTTGCAGCTTGGCGTGGCACCGCAGCCACACCTGGGCGTGGCCAGCGCCGCGCCGAACACCACCAGCCTCAAGCGTCGCCTGCTCTCGCTGCAGCCGCGCCGGGCCTGCCCGCGCATTCTGGCGATGGCACTGACCGCCGTCGTGGTGCTGGTGGGCGTGGCACCGATGCGGCTGGTCGCTGCGCCAGTGCCACCGGCACCGCCCGCGCCGCCGGCCGCACCGAAGGCCGTGGTGCCGCCGCCGCCGAAGGCTCCGAACGCGCCGCCCGCAGCGCCTTCGGCCGCGCGCGTTCCGGCCGTGCCGGTGGCGCCCGCGCCGCCTGCCGAGCCGGCCGATGTCGAGGCGCTGTCAGGCCCGGACGATGCCGATGTGGCGGTCGACGTGGATGTCGATGTGGATACCGACATGCACAGTGAGCATTCGACTTCCCACACCACCTCCATCACCACCTACGGGCGCCTGGATCTCGGCAAGTCGCCGTTGCAGGCCTACGTGCTGGTCGATGGTGATTCGACCTTCGCCAATGGCGGCATCGACGATGTAACGGTGGCCCGCAGGCAGCTCGGCAAGGGGCCGGCGCTGTGGTTCCGCCAGGGCGACAAGCGCTATGTGGTGCGCGACCCGATGCTGATCCAGACCCTGCAGCGCGCCTACAGCGGCGCCGTAGACCTCGGTCGCCAGCAGAGCGAACTGGGCCGCCAGCAGAGTGCGCTGGGTCGCGAGCAGGGCGAACTCGGCAGGCAGATGGGTGAGATGGGCCGCCTGCAGGGCGAGGAGTCACGCCGCCTTGCGCTGGCCGCCGCTGAGGTAGCGCGCAGCGCGATGGCCGCCCACGACATCAACCGTGAGGCCGCGGCAGAAGCAGCGAAGGCGGCGCGTGGTGCGACCAGCGATATGGCCGTTGCACGTGAGGCTGCACGCGAGGCCGCCGCTGAGGCACGTCGTGCAATGCAGGAAGCCCGCAGCGAGGCCGCGCAATCCGGCCGCACCCGTGACATGCAGCGCCTGGCCAGCCAGCAGTCTGAACTGGCCAGCCGACAGGCGGCACTGGGCAGCCAACAGGCCGCGTTGGGAGAGCGTCAGGCACGCGTGCATGCGCAGGCATCGCAGCAGGCACAGCAGGTGATCGCG